>JBARXT010000301.1:0-60332 GCA_049647485.1 Xanthobacteraceae bacterium | reverse complement strand
GGCCGAGCGCGGCGTCACGCAGTCGATGCTCGGCCTCATCGCAACCGCCGGCTTTGTGCTCGGCGC
This sequence comes from Xanthobacteraceae bacterium, assembly GCA_049647485.1. Lineage (GTDB taxonomy): Bacteria > Pseudomonadota > Alphaproteobacteria > Rhizobiales > Xanthobacteraceae > 62-47. The sequence goes on along the minus strand of JBARXT010000301.1, from coordinate 60,266 downwards.
AAGCCTGTTCGCCGGCGACCTTGCCGCGCGCTTTTTCGCCGAACGCGGGCTGTTCCCCCGCGCCGCGCCGACCGGCGGCATCGTTCTGATGCTGAGCTGGCTTTTGCTCGCCGTCGCGGCGATCTGGCCGCGCAAGGGTTGACTGCGGATACCTTCCTTGCGGATTTTGTCATGACGCCGCCGTGACGAAATGCTAGCCAGTGGCCAGCTATTTCCCGCACGAGCCTCGTCCCGAGAGCCTGCCCCGAGAGCCTTGCCCGATGACCGATCCCGCCGCCCCGACCGTTTCCGAAATCACGCCGAGCGATCAGGCCCGCATCCTGTCCGAAGCGCTGCCGCACATGCAGCAGTACGACGAGGAAACTATCGTCATCAAATACGGCGGCCACGCCATGGGCGCGGAGCATCTCGCCAAGGCGTTCGCGCGCGACATCGTGCTTTTGGAGCAGACCGCCATCAACCCGGTGGTGGTGCATGGCGGCGGTCCGCAGATCGCCACCATGCTGCAACGGCTCGGCATCAAGTCGGAGTTTGCCGCGGGCCTGCGCATCACAGATGGAGCCACCATCGAGATCGTCGAGATGGTGCTGGCCGGTTCGATCAACAAGCAACTGGTCGGCTACATCAACGAAGCCGGCGGCAAGGCGGTCGGCCTGTGCGGCAAGGATGGCAACATGGTCACCGCGTCGAAGGCGACGCGCAACATGGTCGATCCTGATTCCAACATCGAGAAGGTGGTCGACCTCGGCTTCGTGGGCGAACCCGAGAAGGTCGACCTGACCCTGCTCAATCAGTTGATCGGCCACGAACTGATCCCGGTGCTGGCGCCGCTGGCGACGTCCGCGAACGGCCAGACCTTCAACGTCAACGCCGATACGTTTGCCGGCGCTGTCGCCGGTGCGCTGAAGGCCAAGCGGCTGCTGCTGCTGACCGACGTGCCGGGCGTGCTCGACAAGTCCAGGAAGCTCATTCCCGAACTGTCGGTGAAGGACGCGCGCAAGCTGATCGCGGACGGCACCATCTCCGGCGGCATGATTCCGAAAGTCGAGACCTGCATCTATTCGCTGGAGCAAGGCGTCGAAGGCGTGGTCATCATCGACGGCAAGACCCCGCACGCCGTGCTGCTGGAACTGTTCACCAATCAGGGCACCGGCACGCTGATCCACAAATGACGTTCGACGCGGCCGCTTCCCGAACCTTCAGCGAAGTCGACACATGGGTGTTCGACCTCGACAACACGCTGTATCCGCATCACGTCAACCTGTGGCAGCAGGTCGATGCGCGGATCGGTGCGTACATCGGCAATTTCCTGAAGGTCGATGCCATAGAGGCGCGACGAATCCAGAAGGATTACTACAAGCGCTACGGCACCAGCATGCGCGGCATGATGACCGAACACGGCATCTCCGCCGACGACTATCTCGCTTATGTCCATGAGATCGATCATTCACCGCTGGAGCCGAACCCGACGATGGGCGAAGCCATCGCCCGCCTGCCCGGCCGCAAACTGATCCTCACCAACGGCTCGACCGATCACGCCGGCAAGGTGCTGGCGCGGCTCGGCTTCCCGGAGCATTTCGAGGCGGTGTTCGACATCGTCGCCGCCGAATTGGAGCCGAAGCCCGCGCCGCGGACCTACCGGCGCTTTCTCGACTTGCATCGGGTGGACCCCGCCCGCTCGGCGATGTTCGAAGATCTGGCGCGCAACCTCGTGGTGCCGCACGACCTCGGCATGACGACCGTGCTGGTGGTCCCGGACGACACCCGCGAAGTCATCCGCGAGGACTGGGAGATGGAGGGCCGCGACGCGCCCCACGTCGACCACGTTACCGATAATCTGACCGGCTTTCTCGCGAAACTCACCGTCCGCTGAGCCGCGCTTGACTCTCTCCCGCTGAATCCGGACAAAAGCGTCCGATTTAGAAATCCGAAAAGCCAAGGAATCCTGATGTCCCTCGCCTCTCTCGAATCCACCATCAATGGCGCTTTCGATGCGCGCGACACCGTCACCGCCGCGACCAAGGGCGAGGTGCGCGAAGCCGTCGATCAGGCGCTGGACCTGCTCGACAAGGGCGAGGCGCGGGTTGCCGAGCGCGAGGCCAGCGGCAAGTGGCATGTCAACCAGTGGCTGAAGAAGGCCGTGCTGCTGTCGTTCCGTCTCAACGACATGAGCCCGATTGCGGGCGGCCCCGGCGGCGCGTCGTGGTGGGACAAGGTACCGTCGAAGTTCGAGGGTTGGGGCGAGAACCGCTTCCGTGACGCCGCGTTCCGCGCGGTGCCGGGCGCCATTGTCCGCCGCTCCGCCTTCATCGCCAAGAACGTCGTGCTGATGCCGTCCTTCGTCAATCTCGGCGCCTATGTCGACGAGAGCACCATGGTGGACACCTGGTCGACGGTCGGCTCCTGCGCCCAGATCGGCAAGCGCGTGCATATTTCCGGCGGCGTCGGCATCGGCGGCGTGCTTGAGCCGTTGCAGGCGGGGCCCGTGATCGTGGAGGACGACTGCTTCATCGGCGCGCGCTCGGAGGTCGCCGAAGGCGTCATCGTTCGCAAGGGCGCGGTGCTGGCGATGGGCGTGTTCCTCGGTGCCTCGACCAAGATCGTCGATCGCGAGACCGGCGAAACCTTTATCGGCGAGGTGCCGGAATATGCCGTCGTGGTGCCGGGATCGCTGCCGGGCAAGCCGTTGAAGAACGGACAGCCCGGCCCCTCCACCGCCTGCGCAGTGATCGTCAAGCGTGTCGACGAGCGCACCCGCTCCAAGACCAGCATCAACGAACTGCTGCGCGACTAGAGCATGATCCCGAAAAGTGGAAACCGGTTTTCGGACAAGATCATGCTCAAACAAAAAAGATAAACGACGGGTCCGATTCAACGCAGTTAAATCAGACCCTAGCGGAGTTGGATCACCGATGAGCAAGGACGCCGTCAGCATCACACGCGAGCTGGTGCGTTGCCCGTCGGTGACGCCGGCCGATGCCGGTGCGCTTGGCGTCCTTCAAAAGCATCTCAAGGACGCGGGCTTCGACATACATCGCGTGACGTTCAGCGAGCCGGGCGCAGCCGACATCGACAACCTTTATGCGCGGATCGGCAAAGGCGCGCCTCATATCGCCTTCGCCGGCCATACCGACGTGGTGCCTCCCGGCGACGAGACGGCTTGGACGCAAGGCGCGTTCTCCGGCGACGTCAAGGACGGTTATCTCTACGGACGCGGCGCGGTCGACATGAAAGGCGGCATCGCGTGCAGCGTCGCCGCGACGCTGGAGTATCTTGCTGCGCATGGCGGCAAGCCGCCGGGCGACGGTTCGATCTCCTTCATCATCACCGGTGACGAGGAAGCGATCGCCGTCAATGGCACCGTCAAGCTGATGCAATGGTTGGATACGCGTGGCGAAAAATTCGATCATTGTGTGCTCGGCGAACCGAGTAACGTTGAAAAGATGGGCGACTGCATCAAGGTCGGCCGCCGCGGTTCGCAGTCCGGCACCTTGATCGTCGATGGCGTGCAGGGCCACGTCGCTTATCCGCACCGCGCGGCGAATCCGATCCCCGATATCGCCGCGCTCATCACCACGCTCGTCAGCGAACCGCTGGACCACGGCAGCACGCATTTTCAGGCGTCGAATCTCGAATTCACCTCGGTCGATGTCGGCAATTCCGCCAGCAACGTGATCCCGGCGCAGGCGCGGGCGAGATTCAACATCCGTTACAACGATCATCACACGCAGGCGTCGCTGCGCGAACTGATCGAGACGCGGATGATCAAAGCCTGCGGCAATCGTATCCGCGCGCGGATCGAATGGGAGTCGTCCAACGCCGACGTCTTCATCACCCAGCCGGGACCTTTCACCGATCTTGTGGTCGCCGCGATCGATGAGGTCACCGGCCGCAAGCCCGATCTCAACACCGGCGGCGGCACCTCGGATGCGCGCTTCATCACGCACTATTGCCCGGTGATCGAGTTCGGCCTCGTCGGCCAGACCATGCATCAGATCGACGAGCGCACGCCGGTTTCCGATCTTGTGAAGCTGACACGAATCTATCGCGGCATTCTGGACCGCTATTTCGCATGAGCGGCAAGATCCTCGTTCTCACCGCCATCGACGACGAACTCAGCAAGGCCCGCACACCCGACAATGTCGAGGTGATCTATACCGGCGTCGGCAAGGTCAACGCCGCGAGCGCGGCGACGCTGGCGCTGCTGGTTCTGCGGCCCGCGCTGGTGATCAATTACGGCACCGCCGGCAAGATCAATGAGGGCCTGCGCGGACTGGTCGAAGTCGCGCATGTCATCCAGCGCGACATGATCGCGGAGCCCTTGGCGCCGCGCGGGCGCACGCCGTTCGGCCCGGAGCTGGACCGCCTGTCGTCCGGTACGGATGGTGTCATCTGCGGCACCGGCGACAGCTTCGTCACCACCACCGATCCGTGGCTGGTGGAACAGGGCGTCGGTATCGTCGACATGGAGTTGTACGCGATCGCCCACGTCTGTCAGCGCCACAGCATTCCATGGCGCGCATTCAAGTTCATCACCGACGACGCCAACGACTTCGCCGCCGAACACTGGACCGCCAACGTCGCCGACGGGCAAGACCTGTTCTGGGATGCGATGAAGGCGATCGAACCTCAGTCGTAGTCGACCCGCACGAGATAAAGCCCGTTCGGCGGCGCAACCGGCCCGCAGGCGCGGCGGTCCCGCGCATCCAGTGCGCCACGCAAATCATCCGCGCTCCAGCGCCCTTCACCGACCCACACCAGCGAGCCGACCATCGAACGCACCTGGCTGTGCAGGAACGACCGCGCGGAGGTGACGATCTCGACCTCATCGCCGTAGCGCGCGACGTCGAGCTGATCGAGCGTCTTTTCCGGCGACTTCGCCTGGCATTCGGTGTCGCGAAACGTCGTAAAGTCGTGCTTGCCGAGCAGACGCTGCGCGGCAACATGCATCGCATCCGCATCGAGCGGACGCGGCACCCGCCACGCTTTGCCGATCTCAAGCGCGAGATTGGCGCGGCGATTGACGATGCGATAGCGATAATGCCTGCGGATTGCCGAGAATCGCGCCTCGAACGTATCCGGCACCACGTCAGCTACCAGCACGCCGATCGGAAGCGGCCGCAAATGCGCGTTCAGCCCGTCGCGAAAACGGCCGGGCGGCAGTGTTTTTTCGATATCGACATGCGCGACCTGCGCCAGCGCGTGCACACCGGCGTCGGTGCGCCCCGCGCCGTTCACCCGCGCAGGCGCGCCGTTGATCGCGGCGACCGCGTCTTCGAGCGCGCCTTGAATGGAAAGTTGGTTATCCTGAATTTGCCAGCCGCAGAACGGCCCGCCGTCGTATTCGATGATGAGCCTGTAGCGCGGCATCAGGCAAACCGCAGTGGCGGCTTGAGCGGCGTGCCGCGCAGGAAATCGGCGGCCTTCATCGGCGCCTTGCCGGCGCGCTGCACTTCGATGAGGCGGATCGCGCCGTGGCCGCAGGAAACCGTCAACCGATCGTCGAGCAATGTACCCGGCTCTCCGGAACCTTGTGCCATTTCACAGCGCAGAATTTTCAGCCGCACCGCGTCGCCATCGAGCGGCGCTTCGGTCCACGCACCGGGAAACGGCGACAGGCCATGGATATGGCGCAGCACCGCATGCGCCGGTTTCGTCCAGTCAATTTGCGCCTCGGCCTTGTCGATCTTCGCGGCATAAGTGACGCCCTGCTCGTCTTGCTTGACGAGCTGCAACCCGCCGCGCTCCAGCGCCCCCATCGCCCGCACCATCAGATCGGCGCCGAGCGGCGCCAGCGCGTCGTGCAGATCGGCGGCGGTCATGGCATCGGTGATCGGCAATCGCTCGGCCATGGCGACGTCTCCGGTGTCGAGGCCGGCATCCATCTTCATCACCATCACGCCGCTTTCGCTGTCGCCGGACATGACCGCACGGTTGATCGGCGCGGCACCGCGCCAGCGCGGCAACAGCGATCCATGCAAATTGAAGCAGCCGAGCGCCGGCGCATCGAGAATGGCTTGCGGCAGGATCATGCCATAGGCCACCACCACGGCGACGTCGGCCTGATGCGCATCGAATTCCGCGAGCGCCTCCGGCGTCTTCAGCGTCTTCGGGGTGAACACCGGAATGCCGAGTTGCTTCGCCTCGAGCGCAACCGGCGTCTCTTGCAGTTTCATGCCGCGCTTGGCGGGTTTGGGCTCACGAGTATAGACCGCAACGATCTCGTGGCCGTGCGCCGCCAGTTCCAGCAGCGTCGGCACCGCAAAGTCCGGCGTACCCATGAAAATCAAGCGCAGCGACATCTCGTGCCCCGTCGGGATTGCGATTACTTCGCCGCCAGTCGCGCCGCCTTGGTGAATTTCTTCATGACGCGATCGCGCTTCAACTTCGACAGGTAATCGACAAACAACACGCCGTTGAGGTGATCGATCTCGTGCTGGATGCAGGTGGCGAAAAGGCCTTCAGCATTTTCCTCATGCAGCTTGCCGTCGAGATCGAGATAGCGCACCCGCACCCGCGCCGGCCGCTCGACCTCCTCGTAATATTCGGGGATCGACAGGCAGCCTTCCTCGTAGACGGAAAGCTCTTCGGAAGCAGCGACGATTTCCGGGTTGATGAAAACGCGCGGGCTCGGCGTACTCTCGCAGTCCTCGTCCTTTTCACGCTTGGAGATATCCATGGTGACAAGGCGAAGCGGCGCGGCAATCTGGATCGCTGCGAGCCCGATGCCCGGCGCGTCGTACATGGTTTCCAGCATGTCATTGGCGAGCTTGCGGATGTCCGACGAGACCTTCTCGATCGGCTTGGAGACGAGCCGCAACTGTTTGTCGGGCAGAACGATGATTTCACGAATGGCCATGCCGGCGATGTAAGCCGCGCCATGGCCGCGGTCAATCCGCCGGACGACCGGCATGGAACGCAATGCGCCGACCCGATCTCAATGGTCTTTAAACCATCAAAATAAACCCGGCATTCACGGCTCATGTTCTATCTTCGTTCTTATCGCTCCCCGAATCGGCTAGGCTGGCGCCATGCGCGGACACCTCTTCACCCTCGGCGGATTGAGCATCGACATCGGAACAGCACTGGTTGCCCTCGCCGGCGTCGCGGTGCTGTTGCTGCTCGCAATCATTGTCGTCGTCGCCCGCACAGGCCGCCTTCGCGCAGCCAGCACGATGGCGCAGGCGATCCGCGCCGACGAATTGGAAGAACGCCTCAGCGAACTGCTGCAAATCCAGAACCACGCGTCGGGCCGCGTCGACGCCATGGGACAAGCGCTGGCGGGACGACAGGCGGAGATGGCGCGCACCGTCAACGAGCGACTCGATTCGGTGACGCAGCGGGTCGGACAATCGATGGAACAGACCACGCGCCACACCATGGACAGCCTGCACGCGCTGCACGAGCGGCTCGGCATCATCGACAATGCCCACCAGAACCTCGCCGAATTGACGGTCCAGGTAACGACGCTCCGCGACGTGCTGGCCAACAAGCAGTCGCGCGGCGCATTCGGGCAGGCGCGCATGGAAGCTATCGTCCGCGACGGTATGCCCTCCGACGCCTATGCCTTCCAGCACACGCTCTCGACCGGCAAGCGGCCGGACTGCGTGGTGTTCCTGCCGGACGGGCGGCCCTTGTGCATCGACGCCAAATTCCCGCTGGAAGCGATCACCGCACTGCATGACGCGCGCACCGATGAGGAAAAGAAGTCCGCCGCGCAGCGGCTGCGGCAGGACATCACCAGACACGTCACCGACATCGCCGAGAAATATCTCATTCCCGGCGAGACCCAGGACACTGCGCTGATGTTCGTGCCGTCGGAATCGGTCTATGCGGAAATTCACGACCGATTCGATGACATCGTCCAGAAAGCCTATCGCGCGCGCGTCGTGCTGGTGTCGCCGTCACTCCTGATGCTGGCGATCCAGGTGATGCAGCAGGTGCTGAAGGATGCGCGGATGCGCGATGCTGCCGATCAGGTTCGCGCCGAAGTGATGCATATGATGGGCGACGTCGAGCGACTGCGCGATCGCGTCAGCAGGCTGGGCAACCATTTCGATCAGGTCAGCGAAGACGTCCGGCAGGTGCTGATTTCGGCCAACAAGATCGGCAAGCGCGCGGTGAAGATCGAGGATCTGGATTTCAGCACCGACGCGGTTCCGGCCGACACCCCTTCAAGCACCGCAGAGGCTGCCAGTATCGACCTGTTCGCCGCCTCGCCCCGCAAGTTGCAGGCAGGAGAATAGTCAGGCAACGACGCTCGCCGGCGGCGGTCCGGGACGGGCCCGCGCGGGAGCCCGGCGAATCTGCTAGCAGTGCGGCATGACCGCCCCGGACGCCGCATCCTCATCGCAACCCTCCACAGCACCGGTTCGCGCATCGTGGCGGGACGCATGGCTGGTCTATCTGCAGCCGCGCGTGCTGGTGGTAATGTTCCTCGGTTTCTCGTCGGGGCTGCCATTGGCACTATCTGGCTCCACCCTGCTGGTCTGGGTGAGCGAAAGCGGCGTCAGCCTCGGCACCATCGGTCTGTTCACGCTGGTCGGCACGCCCTACACGCTGAAGTTCCTGTGGGCGCCGCTGGTGGACGGCCTGCGCCTGCCGATCCTCACACGACTTCTCGGTCGCCGGCGCGGCTGGTTGATCCTTACGCAACTGCTGCTGATCGCGGCGATTCTGGCGCTGGCCCTAACCGACCCGGCGCGCTCGCCGTTCTTCGTCGCACTTGGCGCGTTAATGGTCGCAACCGCATCGGCCACACAGGACATCGTGGTCGATGCCTTCCGCGTCGAAAGCCTCGATGAAAGCGAACAGGCGGCCGGCATGGCCTCCTATGTGGCCGCCTATCGGATCGGCATGGTGGCTTCGACTGCGGGCGCGCTGTTCCTGGTCACCGGCTTCGAGCATCTCGGCCTGCCGCGCCTGCACGCCTGGATGGCAAGCCTCGCGGTGATGGCGGGACTGGTGATGATCGGCATCGTTACCGTCCTGCTGGCGCGCGAACCGGACGGATCGACCCGTGCTGAGGTTGCGACCGGTAGCACCCCGTCATTGCAACGCGTCGTCGAGACCGCAATCGGCGCATTCACTGAATTTCTCGGCCGCCGCGATGCCATCGTCGTCCTGATCTTCGTGATGCTGTTCAAATTCACGGACGCCTTCGCCGGCGCGATGACGGTGCCATTCATCATCGATGTCGGCTTCACCCGCAACGATTACGCCATCATCGTGAAAGGGCTGGGTCTCGCCGCAACCTTGATCGGCGGTTTCGCCGGCGGCTTTCTCGCCCGCGCCTGCCCGTTGATCGCCTGCCTGTGGATCGGCGGACTGCTGCAGGCGATCTCCAACCTGACGTTCAGTTGGCTGGCGCTTGTCGGGCCGCAACAGTGGGCACTGGCGGTCGCGGTCAGCGTCGAGCAGTTCACCGGCGCCATCGGCACGGTGATCTTCGTCGCGTACCTGTCGGCGCTGTGCAACAACCCGCTCCACACCGCGACCCAGTACGCCTTGCTGACGGCGCTCGCCTCGGTCGGACGCATCTATCTGTCGTCCGGTGCGGGTTACGTCGCCGCCACCACCGGCTGGCCGCTATTTTTCGTCGTCAGCGTGCTGGTGGCAATTCCGAGCCTGATTCTGATGATCTGGCTGCAGCAGCGCGGACACTTCAAGGCATTCGAACAGGTGAAAGCCTGAGTTGAGTGGACAGTCCTAGAATAACGTCCGCTGCCGCATCGCCGCCGACAGCGTGCCTTCGTCGAGATAATCGAGTTCGCCGCCGACCGGAACACCGTGCGCCATCCGCGTCACCTTGACATCGGCGTCCTGTAAAAGGTCGGTGATGTAATGCGCCGTGGTCTGGCCATCGACGGTCGCGTTGAGCGCCAGCACGACTTCCTTCACCTGCGGGTCATGCGCGCGCGACACCAGGGAATCGATGGCGAGATCATCGGGACCGATACCGTCGAGCGGCGACAGCGTCGCGCCGAGCACGTGATAGCGGCCATTGATGGCATTGGCGCGTTCCAACGCCCACAGATCGGCAACGTCAGCCACCACTACGATGATCGCCGGATCGCGGCGTAGATCGGTGCAGATGGTGCAGGGATCGGTGGTGTCGATATTGCCGCAAGTCTTGCAGACCTGAATCCGGTCCATCGCGGTCTGCAATGCGCCGGTCAGCGGCGCCATCAGGGCTTCACGCTTCTTGATTAGGTGCAGCGCAGCGCGACGCGCCGAGCGGGGACCGAGCCCCGGCAGCCGCGCCAGCAACTGAATCAGCCGCTCGATCTCCGGCCCGGTGACGCTCGATGCCATGTCAGCCGCGATCCTCTCAGCCGAGAAGTCCGGGCGGCAGGCCGAGCCCGCCGGTCAAGGACTGCATCTTCTCCTGCATTGCGGCTTCCGCCTTGCGGCGCGCATCGTTGCAAGCGGTCACGATCAGGTCCTCGACGATTTCGCGTTCTTCGGCCTTCATCAGCGACGGATCGATGCTGATCGCTTTCACTTCCATCTTCGCGGTCATCCGCACCGTCACCATGCCGCCGCCGGAAATCCCCTCGACCTCGACGTGATCGAGTTCGTCCTGCATTGCTTTCATCTTCGATTGCAGTTGCGCGGCCTGTTTCATCATGCCGAGAAAATCAGCCATGATCGATCCTCTTCATATGCAAAATTCAATCGTCGCTATCGGACGCATCCGAGACGTCTTCGTCCGGGATATCGGCATCGGGCAGATCCGATGCAAGATGACGGACCTCAACGATCTTGGCGCCGGGGAAGTGAGCCAGCACCTCGTGTACACGGGGATCAGCCTCGGCGCTGCGCTCGCGCGCCGAGCGCTGCTGCAGAGCCTGCTCACGTAGCGTCGGCTGCCCTTCTTCATTGGAAACGATGACGGCCCAGCGGCGGCCGGTCCACTGCTCCAGCTTGCGTGCGAGATCGTTGATCAGCGTGCGCGCCGCGCTGCGCTCCATCGCGACTTCAAGCCGTCCGTCCTCGAAACGCACCAGCCGGACATCCGCTTCCAGCGCCGCCTTGGTCTGCAAATCGCGTCTCTCTGCGGCAAGCGCCACCAGTTCCGGAAAACTGGCGACCTTCATTGCCGGCGGTGCGGCATTTGCGACCGGCGACGGCATTTGCGCGCGGGCGGGCGCCTCGCCTCCGGTTCGCGGCGCTGACGAACGCATCGGCACGGCGGACATCGTCGACGACATCGCCGCCGATGTACCCGTGCCGGATGGTGCGCCACGCGAACTAGAACTCGCCGGCAAAGCCGATCCGCCCCCGTCCTGCTCGATCATGCGGATGGCTTCATCCGGCGTCGGCAAATCGGCGACATAGGCAATCCGCACAAGCACCATCTCGGCGGCAGCGGCGGGACGCGTCGCGCCTTGCACCTCGGTAATGCCCTTGAGCAGCATCTGCCACATCCGCGACAGCACCCGCATCGACAGTTTTGCGGCAAAATCGCGCGCACGCACGCGCTCCGTCTCGCCGAATACGACGTTGTCAGCGGTCGCAGGCACGATCTTCACGCGCGTGACGAAATTGACGAACTCGGCCAAGTCGCTCAGCACCACAATCGGATCGGCGCCGGTGTCGTATTGCTCGCGAAACTCCTTGAAGGCGGCGACGATATCGCCGCGCGCCAGGGCGTCGAACAAATCGATGACGCGGGTGCGATCGGCAAGACCGAGCATCTGCCGCACGTCTTCGGCACGAACGATGCCGGCGGCGTGGGCGATGGCCTGATCGAACAGCGACAGCGAATCGCGTACCGAGCCCTCCGCCGCGCGGGCGATCATACCCAATGCCTCGGGCTCGGCCTCGACGTTCTCCATCGACGCAATATTCGCCAGATGCCCCATCAGCGCATCGGCCTCGACGCGCTTCAGATCGAAGCGCTGGCAGCGCGACAGCACCGTGACCGGAACTTTACGGATTTCGGTGGTGGCGAACACGAACTTGGCGTGGGCCGGGGGCTCTTCCAACGTCTTTAGAAACGCGTTGAACGCCGCCGTCGACAGCATGTGAACTTCGTCGATGATGTAGACTTTGTAGCGCGCGCTGGACGGCGCATAACGCACGCTGTCGTTGATCTGGCGAACATCGTCGACGCCGGTGTGCGAGGCAGCGTCCATTTCCAGCACGTCGATATGCCGGCTTTCCATGATCGCCTGACAGTGCGTGCCGAGTGTCGGCATCTGCACCGTCGGTCCCTTGATCGAGCCATCATTCAGTTCGTAATTCAACGCCCGCGCCAGAATCCGCGCCGTGGTGGTCTTGCCGACGCCGCGCACGCCGGTGAGAATCCAGGCCTGCGGAATCCGCCCCGTCTCGAAAGCGTTCGACACAGTGCGGACCAGCGCCTCCTGGCCGATCAGATTGTCGAAATTGGTGGGGCGGTACTTGCGGGCGAGAACGCGATAGTTGGCGCCCTGGGTTTCCGGGGCGCGACCGAGATCAAATCCGCCCTGCCCCTCGTCGAGACCCGGCGATGATGATGTTGTCGGGGTGCCAGCATCGGTCATCAAACGATCCGCAATTCACTATCTTTCGGGCCGGCTTGCGGAAGACCGGCACACGTTCTGCAATCGCGCCACAACGGGATCACGGCGAACAATGTGCCTGTCGATTGACCGGAGCGACCGCATCGCGACGCCCCGAAAATAGGGTAGGAGACTGACGAGCGACCCGATCCAGACCTCGTTAGGGCTGCTTCCTTCCGGACCTGACCCGGTTGGCGAGAGGCTCGTCCACCGCCAATCTCCCGGTCCCTATTTGGGGCCAAAAACCACGGAAAGCAAGCCACCCGCACTCCTGTTCCGCAGCGGCAGGACCGAAACGGTTGTTTGCCGGCCCGCACTCTGCGAGACTGCCGGAACCGTTCGAGAATCTGCATGCCTGCCGACTGGTCGCTCCATCCACAGCTTGACAAGGACACCACCGCCGTCGGCGATCTGCCGTTGTGCCGGTTGCTGTTGATGCGGGATGCGAACTACCCGTGGCTGGTGCTGGTTCCGCGCCGCGCGGACCTGACCGAGATCATCGATCTGGACGAGGGTGAGCAGACACAGTTGATGACCGAGATCACCCGCGTCTCGCGCGCGCTGCGGGAGATTACCCGTTGCGACAAGTTGAATGTCGCCGCGCTCGGCAATGCGGTGCCGCAATTGCACGTCCACGTCATCGCGCGCCGCAGGACGGACCCCGCATGGCCGCGCCCGGTCTGGGGTGCGGTGCCGGCTTCGCCTTACGATCCGCAGAACATGCAGAAGCTTATCGATGCACTTCGGCGCCACACGCGACTTGGACAATCCGGCTTGAACTGATCATGACAACAACAAAAACAGACCGCCCGTTTCCACTCGGCCAGCCGGCCTTCGTTTCCAATGTGCTCGAGCGCGCCGCGCATCTGCGCACCGACGACGCCAAGCTGATGGCGCTGGAAACCCGACGCGACGCCAGTGCCTATGTCGTCTTTCGCGATTCACTGGTGGTGGCGCAGGAGAACAGCGGCATACGCGCACTGCTGTCGGTGGAGGAAGCGCTGAAATTCGGTGCCAACCCGGGCACCATCTTCCTCGGCTTGCGCGGCGACGCGCCGGTGTTCGGCATGGGCATCGCCGACGATGCCGCCGAGAAGCTGCTGAACCGCCCTGACGTCGGCGTTGTCGAACTGCGCGGAATGGCGATGCAAGGCGCGATTCCACCGGAACAGCTTTCCGCCATTGCGATGGCGAAATCCATGGTGAGCTGGCATCGTCGCCACGGCTTCTGCGCCAATTGCGGTACGCGTACCCGCGCTGCGCAAGGCGGCTGGCGGCGCGATTGCCCGAGTTGCAAAGCCGAGCATTTTCCGCGCACCGATCCCGTCGTCATCATGCTGGTAACCTCCGGCGACGATTGCCTGCTCGGCCGCCAGAAGCAGTTTCCCACCGGCATGTGGTCGTGCCTCGCCGGCTTCGTCGAGGCGGCGGAAACCATCGAGGACGCGGTGCAGCGCGAGGTGTGGGAGGAATCCGGCATCCGTTGCGACAACGTGCAATACTACATGACCCAGCCGTGGCCCTATCCGTCATCGCTGATGATCGGCTGCACGGCGGAAGCACTCACACGCGAAATCGTCATCGACCGCACCGAGCTTGAGGACGTGCGCTGGTTTCCGCGTGCTGAAGCAACACAGATGCTGGCGCGGCAACATGCCGGCGGGCTCACCGGGCCGCATCCGTTCGCCATCGCGCATCATCTGGTCGGCCGCTGGCTGCAACCATCCGGTTAGAGCTGGGCTCTAGGCGGAACCAGATCGTCACCTAGCGATTGACGATGGACACACCATGATCGACACAGCCAGCCCGAACCGCCCCCATATCCTTTGCATCGGCATGCCGGTGCGCGATCTCGCCTTCCGCATCGACGCGGTTCCGTCGCGCGGCTCTAAGGTGCCGGCCAGCCAATTCGAGGAAATTGCCGGTGGCAATGCACTTAATGCCGCCATCGGCATCGTCCGGCTCGGCGGCCGCGCGGCGCTATGTGGCCCGATGGGTGACGCTCAGGAAACCTCGGCGCAGTACATCTTCGAGAAACTCGCGGAGGAAGGCATCGACAGCCGGCCCCTGGTGCACATGCCGGGACTGGTGACGCCGATCTCCGCCATCATGATCGACCCGAGCGGCGAACGTACCATTCTCACCTTTCGCGATCCGGCCTTGTGGAAGGTCCAACTTCCCGACGCCGACGCCTTGCTGGAAAACTGTGGCGCGGTGCTGATCGAAAGCCGCTGTGCCCCCTTCGCCACCGATCTCTGCGCCGAAGCCCGGCGCCGGAATATTCCGGTGGTGGTCGATGGCGACGGTGTCATGTCGCTGAGCGAGGGATTGCTGACCACCTCTTCGCATCTGATCTTTTCCAGCGACGCCATACGGCAGACGGCGGGCAGCGACGACGATGCCACGGCACTGCGCAAGATTGCCGGCCTCACCTCGTCATTCCTGGCGGCGACACGCGGCCCGCAAGGTACGCTCTGGCTCGATGCCGCCGGAGCGTTTCAGGAAACGGCGGCGTTTCCGGTCCACACCGTCGACACGCTGGGCGCCGGCGATATTTTCCATGGCGCCTTCACGTTGGCGCTGACCGAGGGTCTGGCCATCCCGGTCGCCCTGCGGTTTGCAGCCGCCGCCGCGGCGCTGAAATGCACCCGGTTTGGCGGCGCCTTTGCCTGCCCGCAACGTCCTGAAGTTGAAGCGCTTTTGGCCGAGCGTCCGCAATCAGCGGGCGAGCCGCCCAAATGAAGGTTGTCATAGAAGAATTTCCTATATATGAGGGCGATCCTGCCAACATATGGAAAAATCATCTTCCCATGACAGATATCGCCGCTCCCGCATCTGATTCCGGCCGCCGGCTCGACGCCATCGACCGCAAGATCCTCACCGTTTTGCAGGACGATGCCTCCCTGTCCGTCGCCGAAATTGGCGACCGGGTCGGCCTGTCCTCGACGCCGTGCTGGAAGCGCATTCAGCGCCTCGAAGCCGACGGCGTCATCACCCGCCGCGTCGCGCTGGTCGACCAGACCAAGATCGGTCTCGGCATCACCGTTTTCGTCTCGGTGGAGAGCGGCGATCATTCCGACGAGTGGCTGCGAAAATTCGCCGAAGCCGTCAGTGCCATGCCCGAAGTGGTCGAGTTCTATCGGATGGCCGGCGACGTCGATTACATGCTGCGCGTCGTCACCGCCGATATGCAGAGCTACGACGTGTTCTACAAGAAGCTGATCAGCGCCGTGGCGCTCAAGAACGTCACGTCGCGCTTCGCCATGGAAAAGATCAAATCGGTAACCGCGCTGCCGGTACCGCCGATGAGCGCGTCCTAGCGCCAAACCCACACGCCGGTGCGCGCGGCAAGCCACGCGCTATTGCCGGATCATGAACAGTGGATCGGCGCTATCGGGCACACGCCGCCATTGCGCGTTGTCGTCTGCCTCGAAATGCCACGTCTCGCCGCGCGCCGATATCAACAGCATCTCGCCGCGCTCCAGCCGCCACAACGTCGGCGCGAAGTTGGCCACGGCGGGGTCACATCCCGCCTTGACGAAAGCCGCGAAATTGTCGCCGCCGGCCTCGGTATTGGTCAATGTCAAGTTGCATAGCACCGCACCGCTGCCGCGCACCATCGCCCAATTGCCGATCATCTGGTCCATCGACCGCGCCAACGCGCGCGCTGCCGCCAGGTTCTGCAGCAGATAAATCCCCTCACCAACACGACGGCCTTCCAGAATGCCGCTTTCAACCTCAGTGAAGTCGATCACCGGTTGTCCTGCGGTATCCTGGAGGCGAACGATGTCCAGCCCCTTGATGCCCCACGCCACGATATCCTTGGTGAAGGGCAAGGCGTTGGCGCAGCCGGGCTCAAGCTCCAGTTTCATGCTGCCCTGTGAAGCGATATCGGCCTTCAGCGTCACGACGCAGGTCTTGCCGCGCTCCGCCGTCGATAACTCCCACTGGCCGATCATCTCTTTCTTCAGGCCTGCGGCGGTCTGGGCAGATGCAGGCAAGGCAGCGGCAACCAACACCACCGACAGCGCCAGCATCCAGCCTCGGATCGCCACAAAGCGCATGGCTATCTGTCCTTCACCGGCGTTTCGGCAATCGGGGTGAGCGGCGGCTTGCCGGAAAACCAGGCCTTCAGATTGTCGACCACGAGCTGATCCATGGCGTTGCGGGTGACCAGCGACGCGGAGCCGATGTGCGGCAGCAGCACGACATTCTGCAGCGCCTTCAACTCATCCGGAACGTTCGGTTCCTTGGCGAACACATCGAGACCGGCAGCGAGAATGGTGCCGGATTTCAGCGCCGCGATCAGCGCCGGCTCATCGATCACGCTACCGCGCGCCAGATTGATGATGACGCCACGCGGTCCCAGCGTTTTCATCACCTCGGCATTGATCATATTGGCGGTGGCCGCGCCGCCCGGCGTGATGACGATCAGCGTATCCACCGCTTTCGCCATCTCGAGCAGGTTCGGATAGTGCTGATGAGACACCCCAGCGGCCGGATTGCGTGAGTGATACACCACCGGCACCTTGGCGGCATCCAGCCGGCGCGCGATCGCCTGCCCGATACGGCCCATGCCAACCATGCCGACCTTGCGATCGCGCAGCGAACCGACGGTCAACGGATAGTCCTGGGTGGTCCACAAACCGGACCGGATATAGCGATCCGCCTTGATGAATTCGCGTAACGTCGCGATGAGCAGCCCCACGGCGGTGTCCGCGACTTCCTCGGTCAGCACGTCCGGCGTGTTGGTGACGATGATGCCGTGCTCGCGCGCATAGGCGGAATCGACGTGATCATATCCGACGCCAAAACTCGACACGATCTCCAGCTTCGGGAAGCGCGACAGCACCGCCTCGCCTGCCGGACGCAAGGCCGTCACGGCGATACCGCGGATGCTTTGAACGACCGCCGGCGATAATCGGTTTACGTCCTCCAATGTCTCGCATTTGTGGCGTTCGAACCGTTCGGAAAAACCATTGTCGACAACCGGCTTGGTCGGGCCATAGATCAGAAGGTCGATTTTCTCCGAAGCAGTGGTCGTCATCAGCTTTCCTTTCGCAACGCGCTTTCATGCCAGCGCCGCAACCACAGATGCGACACCAGCGCCAACGCCATATAAATGACGACCCCGGCGACGGAGAGCAACAATAATGCGGCGAACATGCGCGGAATGTTGAGCCGGTATCCGGATTCCGCAATCCTGTAGGCCAGGCCCGAACCGCTTCCAGCCGAGCCTGCGGCGATTTCCGCGACCACCGCGCCGATCAGCGACAGCCCCCCGGCGATGCGCAGGCCGCCAAGCGTGTAAGGCAGCGCCGCGGGCAAACGCAGGTAACGCAAGGTCTGCCAGCGCGAGGCGCCATACAATTTGAACAGACCGGCGAGATTGCGATCGACCGAGTTCAGCCCCAGCGTCGTATTCGATAACACCGGAAAGAAAGCGACGATCCAGGCGCAGGCCACCACTGCTGTCTGCTGCGGCAGATAGATCAGCAGCAGCGGCGCGATGGCGATCACCGGCGTCACCTGCAAGATCACCGCATAGGGTAACAGCGCCCATTCGAGCCATTTCGATTGGCTGAACAACAACGCCAGCGCGATGCCGCCAATGGCCGCCGCGATGAAGCCCTCCAACGTGGTCGACAGCGTCGTCAGCAACGACGACCACAGGATCGACCAGTCTTGAATCAACGTCCGGGCGATCAGCGCGGGACCGGGCAGCACATAGGGCGGAATGTCGTTGATGCTGACAACGAGATGCCAGGCGAAAATACCCGCGGCGAGCACCACGACGGGCAGCGCCATTCGCGCTATCGCGCCGCGCGACAATGCTGCGGCTTCTGCCGCACTCGAGTCGGCTTCGTTTGTCGTCACGCCGCTCACGTCGCAGCCTTCGCACCGCTGGCTTGAGCCAGCACCAGGGATGCTTGCCGACAGTAAGCGGCGTATTCGGCCGAGGTGCGGAAATCCTCGTCGCGCGGGCCGGCATCGATCCGAATGTCCTTATGGATGCGTCCGGGCCGCCCTGTCATCACCACGACCCGTTGCGACAGATAAACCGACTCGAACACCGAATGCGTGACAAATACCACCGTCTTGCGAAGGCTGCGCCACAACGCCAACAGATCGTCGTTGAGGCGGAAGCGCGTGATTTCGTCGAGCGCGGCGAACGGCTCGTCGAGCAGTAACACGTCCGGCTCGGTGATCAGCGCGCGGGCGAGCGACACGCGCATCTTCATCCCGCCGGAGAGCTCGCGCGGAAATGCCTCGCCGAACTCCGACAGTCCGACCCGCGCCAGCACCTCGTTCACACGCTCGTTCACGTCAGAATGTGTCGAACGGGCCAATGTCAGCGGCAGCTTCACGTTGTCACGCACGTTTGCCCACGGCATCAAAGTGGGCTCCTGAAACACGAATCCGATCGAGCGGCCGGTTTGCGCCGATGCCGTGCGCCCCGCCACATTCACCTCACCCGAAGTCGGCGCGATCAATCCGGCAATGATGCGCAGCGCCGTCGACTTGCCGCACCCGGATGGACCGAGCAACGAGATGAACTCGCCGCATCGGACATCGAGATCGATCGGCCCCAGAGCAATGCCGCGGCCATCATAGGCCTTGGTGACGGCGTGCAGCCGAATGGCGCTAATGCTGCCTGTTACATCGGAGATTGTTGGAGAGATCGCCGCCATCACATCGTCACGGCTTGGGGTGGAGATCGAGGCCGACGCCTTTATTGATGAAGCGCAAGGTATAGGCCTTTCGGTAATCGATGTCGCGGCGAACCACGCCGGCGCGCACCATCTTGTCGAAGAAACTCGCCATGCGGGCGTCCGTCATCGCGCCGATACCATCTTCATCGGCATCGCCGGAATCGACGATGCCGTGATCCTTCATCGCCTTGACCGAATACGCGAGCAGTTCGTCGGTCATGTCCGGGTTGAGCTTCTTGATCATCTCATTGCCCAGCTTGTTGTCGCCGTAGAGATAGGTGTACCAACCGACGATCGAGGCATCGACGAAGCGCTGCACGAGATCAGGCTTGTTTTCGATCAGGTTGCGCCGGGTTTCGATCAACGTCGAATAGGCATCGAAGCCGTAATCGGCGAGCAGCAGCACTGTGGGCTTGAAGCCGGCCCGTTTTTCCACCGCGTAGGGCTCCGACGAGACGTAACCCTGCATCGCGCTATTCGGGTCGGCAAGAAACGGTTGAGCGTTGAAGGTGTAAGGCTTCACCTTGTCCTCGGTGAAACCGTAATCGGATTTCAGCCATTGGAAGTAGCTCGCGACGCCTTCCTTCGACACGAACAATGTAAGTGGCTTCAGGTCCTCGAGCTTGGTGACCTTGGAGTCCGGATGGGCCAGAAACACCTGCGGATCTTTCTGGAAGATCGCGGCGACCGCCACCACCGGCACCTTGTTGGCCACCGCGTCGAACGATTGCAGGGTGTTCGCGGTCATGAAAAAATCGAGCTTGCCGGCGATCAGCAGGATGCGGTTGTTGACGTTCGGCCCGCCCGGCACGATGGTCACGTCAAGTCCGTACCGGCGATAGGTCCCATCGGCAACGGCTTGAAAGAAGCCACCGTGTTCGGCTTCCGCGACCCAGTTGGTGCCGAAAGAGACCTTGTCCAGCGTTTCGGCGGTGGCCGGCGCGGCCTGAGCAAGGGCGATGCCGACGAGACAGGCCCTTAACGATGACGCCAGACGAGCCAGCTTCATGATTGATCTCCGTCGATTATTCTGGCCCATGATGGCAGGGTGCAACAGGCAGCGCGAATGTTGTAGCCGTTCCAACGCCACACGTCAGGAATGACGGTTAAATTTTTCGTCGATCGGTTCACCGGTTTCAAGAGCACCCATCCCGATGACAGCCTCCAGCCCACCCCGCAATTGGTGCGACATCTACTGGTCCGATGTGACGCGCGAAGACGCTGCGCGGTGGATCGCGGTGCTGCCGCTGGCAGCAGTCGAGCAGCATGGTCCGCATCTGCCGCTCGGGACCGACGTGATGATTGCGGACGCTTACCTGGCGCGGGTGCGCGAATTGCTGCCGGCGAATCTTCCGACAACGTTCCTGCCGGTGCAGGCCGTCGGTATCTCGACCGAACACGTCGCTTTTCCCGGCACGCTGACGCTGCCGCCTGACGTCGCGATCCGAAACTGGACGGCGCTGGGCGAAAGCCTCGCGCGTGCCGGCATCCGCAAGCTGGTGATGGTATCGAGCCATGGTGGAAATAGCGCGGCCATGAGCCTCGTCGCGCAGGAGTTGCGCGCGCATCATGGCATGCTGGCTGTCACGACCGCATGGAGCCGCTTCGGCGCACCCGACGGGCTATTCACCGACGCCGAGGTTTGCCACGGAATCCATGGCGGCGCCATCGAAACCTCGATCATGCTGGCGGCGCGCCCCGATCAGGTACGGACCGCCGAGATCAAGGATTTCCAGCCGCGCACCGTGGCGATCGAGAAGGAAAATCGCTGGCTCAGCGCGCAACGGCCCGCGCCCTTCGCATGGCAAGCGCAGGACCTGCACCCGAGCGGTGCCACCGGCGATGCCACCGCCGCCAACGCCGAGAAGGGCCGGCTGTTGCTGGACCACGGCGCCCGCGCCTTCTGCGAATTGCTTGCCGACGTCGACCGGTTCGACCCGGCCCTCTTCACCGACCGGGTCTGATCCCTTTTCCGCCTGTCCATTTGAATCGTGCCATCCGTTACATGGCCGTCACATCACGGTGGCAAAGACCCTTTGGACTCCTATTTGGATAATTGCTATTGCGAATTAGTTGCAATATTAATCCGCGGTCAACACATCCTGCGCGACGAGACGACATCAGCATCATGAAACCGGTCTGGATCATCATCGCCCTGGGGTTTGGTGTTCGGGCGAGCACGGGATTGGCCGCCGACCTGCCGGCGGTGCTCCCTATCGAAGCCGCTCCGCTTCCAACTTCCTTCGACTGGAGCGGACTTTACGTCGGTGCGCACACCGGTTTCGGCCAGGGACGATCCTCCGCGACGCTAACCGACCCGGCGACCACGACGGCAGGTCATACGTTCGGTGGCACAATCGGCGGCGTGCAGGCCGGTTACAATTATGTGTTGCCATCCGGTGTCCTGCTCGGCGTCGAGGCAGATTTCACCTTCCCCAACTATCTGGATTCCAACTCCGCCATGTCGATGCTGATGTCGGCCCGTTCCGACATCACCGAGAGGCTCGACTACATCGGAACGGCGCGCGGCCGCCTTGGCGTCATCAACGGCGACTGGCTTGCTTACGTCACGGGCGGCCTTGCCTGGAGCGGTACGCGCTTCGTCAACACGACATCGTCCGGAGAAGAAGAGAAGCGGCTTCATGTCCGGACAGGTTGGGTCGCTGGCGCTGGCGTCGAATACGCTTTCGCGCCGCATTGGTCGGCGCGACTGGAGTATCTCTACAGTCAGCCGGGCAGCGCCAACGCCGCCTTTGCATCCGGCGCGCGCTACACATCGGCGAGCGATTTCCAGTCGCTGCGTATCGGCCTCAATCGCAAGATCGGCGGACTCGAATCCGGTCTGTCATCGCCGGCGAGCTGGATCGAACCGGAATCCGATCGCTGGGAAATTCACGGCCAGACCACCTATCTCGCGCAAGGCCACCCAACCTTTCGCGCGCCCTACTCCGGCCCAAACAGCCTGATGCCAAACGCCCAGATGAAGGCAACGTGGAGCAACAGCCTGTTCCTCAACGCGCGACTGTGGGATGGCGGCGAAGTCTATTACAATCCCGAACTGGCGCAGGGCTTCGGCCTCAGCGATACCGTCGGGGCGGGCGGATTTCCCAGCGGCGAAGCGCAAAAATCCGATTTCCCCTATCCGCATTACAACACCTCGCGGCTGTTCGTGCGGCAGACATTCGGTTTCGGCGGCGAACAGGAAGAACTTGCCAGCGGCCCGACGCAACTCGCCGGCAAGGCGGACGTTTCTCGGTTGACCGTTCAGGCCGGAAAATTCGCGGTCACCGACGTCTTCGACGGCAACGCCTATGCCAAGGACCCCCGTCGTGACTTCATGAACTGGGCGATGTGGGCGCCAGGTGCGTTTGACTATTCGGCGGATAAAGTCGGCCTGACCTACGGCGCCACGGCAGAACTCAATCAGAAGCACTGGGCGCTGCGCGCCGGCTACTTCCTGATGGATGCGGAAGCCAATTCCAACGATTTCGACATGCGGATATTCCAACGCGGGCAATACGTGGTCGAACTGGAGACACGCTATTCGTTGTTCGGGCAACCCGGCAAGCTGCGCACCATCGGCTGGCTCAACAGCGCCTATTCCGGCAGTTATCGCGAGACGCTGGCCAACCCCGCTTTCAACCTCGACATTGCCCAGACCCGGCAGGGCCGGATCAAATACGGTTACGTCCTCAATCTGGAGCAGGCCTTGACCGACGATATCGGCCTGTTCGGACGCTGGAGCTGGAACGACGGCAGGACCGAGATCATGGCGTTCACCGACATCGACGCCAGCCTGTCGCTTGGCGCCTCGATCAAGGGCACGCGCTGGGGACGCCCCGACGATGTCGTCGGAATCGGTGGCGCCGTCAACGCGCTGTCGAAAGATCACCGCGACTTCATTGCCGCCGGAGGGCTCGGCGTCCTGATCGGCGACGGCCGGCTGAACTACCGCAAGGAACGAATTCTCGAAACCTACTACGCCTTCGCGCTCAACAAGCACCTGACCTTTACCGCGGACTACCAGTTGATCATCAACCCGGCCTACAACGCCGATCGTGGACCGGTCTCAGTCTTTTCGGGGCGTTTGCACGGCGAGTTCTAGAACTGCTATTTCGACACGTTTTCCTGGCGCAACCGGCGATGGCCAAGATTCGCCTCACGAAAACGCTATGTCGCCGGCGCAAACGAATCCGCCCGCGCCATCGCCCAAGCATCGCGAAAGCGTGGGTTCTCGGTCCCTTCAAGCAACTCGCCCGGACGCAGTTCCGGATACAATCGCGCGAACGACATCACCTCGGTGCCGGTCAGGCGATGCGAGAAATGCACCGGCCTGATGTCCTGCGGATGGCTAAGGCCCGCGGCCGCGATCAATTCCGACAGCGCATGAAGCGTGGCGTGGTGATAGTTATATACTCGTTCCAGCTTGTGTGGCACGACGAGCGCGCGATTGCGCGACGGATCCTGCGTGGTCACGCCGGTCGGACACCGATCTGTATGGCAACTCAGCGACTGAATGCAGCCGAGCGCAAACATGAAACCCCGCGCAGAGTTGCACCAATCGGCACCCAACGCCATGGCGCGGGCAATATCGAAAGCCGTGGCGATCTTGCCGGACGCGCCGATCTTGATGCGGTCGCGGATATTGAGACCGACCAGCGCGTTGTGCACGAAATTGACGCCTTCGCGCATCGGCATCCCGAGATGGTCCATGAATTCCAGCGGCGCGGCGCCGGTGCCGCCCTCGTTGCCATCGATCACGATGAAGTCCGGATAGATTCCGGTTTGCAGCATCGCCTTGCAGATCGCCAGAAACTCCCAGCGATGACCGATGCAAAGCTTGAAACCGGCCGGCTTGCCGCCGGAGAGGCGACGCATCTCACCGATGAACTGCATCATTTCCAACGGCGTCGCGAACACAGAATGCCCGGCGGGCGAAATGCAATCCTCGCCCAGCGCCACGCCGCGTATCAGTGAAATCTCCTCGGAGACTTTCGCGGCAGGCAGCACGCCGCCATGGCCCGGCTTGGCGCCCTGGCTGATCTTCAGTTCCACCATCTTGATCTGGTCGAGGGTTGCGACGCGCGCGAACGCCTCCGGATCGAATACGCCGTCGCGCGTGCGACAGCCGAAATAACCTGAACCGATTTCCCAGATCAGGTCGCCGCCGTTCTCCCGATGATACGGACTGACGCCGCCCTCCCCGGTATCGTGAGCGAAGCCACCTTTCTTCGCGCCGGCATTCAGCGCACGCACCGCGTTGGGACTGAGCGCGCCGAAACTCATGGCGGAAATATTAAACACCGACGCCGAATATGGCCTGGTACATTCCGGACCGCCGATCATGATGCGAAATTTTTCCGTGGCACGCGGCTTCGGTGCAATGGAATGCTGCATCCATTCGTAACCGTCTGAATAGACGTTTTCCTGCGTGCCGAATGGCCGCTTGTCGAGCACCATCTTGGCCCGCTGATACACCACCGCACGCGTATCGCGGCTGAACGGCATGCCGTCTTTCTCGCTCTCGAAGAAATACTGCCGCATCTCCGGACGGATTTCCTCGAGCAGAAATCGCAGATGCGCCGAAATCGGATAATTGCGCAGCACCGCGTGGTCTTTCTGCACCAGATCGTGAATGCCGAGCACCGTGAGCCCGCCAAAGATCAGGATCGGAATGACGACCAGGTTGATGATCTTGTGATCACCTATCGCGAGGCCGAGAAGCAGAGCGGTAATTACGGCGCAGATCGTCAGCACGATGAAGCGCGGCGAAAATGGAATCATCACGGTTTCCATCGATCCCTCTAGCCTGGTTGTTCTTGGCGCCACGACTGCCGGTTGCGCCATATGCTTGCGCTTTCCGGCTGCTGGCACGCGTATCCTAACACCCGTGTGTGAAAATCATTCCGAAGAATTCGACAGAAAGGGCGACGCCAAGCTCGACACCGGCAGCAGCAAAACGCGCCCGCGCACTATCCGAACACGATGTCGTCCGAACCGACATCCTGTGTTGACGACACCTTCTGTTTCAATGCCGGATCGATCATCACGGTCCAGTGCAACGGGACCTTCCCGATATTGCGCAGGAGTCCCCGGGAAGCGAAGCGCCCTTCAGTGCTCCAGGCATGCAGCGCTGCCAACATGAAGGTCGGCGCCGTACCGCCCGTGCGACCATAGGGGAGAAAAATCTGCTCCACCGTCACCGGACAGCCATTCGCATCGGATAGCGCAACGATGCAATAGATCGGAAGCATGTGTTGAACGCACGCATCCCAGATTGGGCGGGCGGCATTCGCCATCGGTTGGTCCAGACATTCCTGCAGCAGACGGCCAGACATTCTCTCATCGAAGAGTTGCTCGACCCGCTCGCCGGCTGAATGACAGATATAGTCGGGCTTGTCATCGACAAGACGAATTTCCGTCATCAGGAGATCGGCGGCGTCGCCCGCGCGCTCATCGGGAATGAAATCCGCGATATCCGGCAGTTGGTGGTTTCCACGAGCCCGCTGCCAGTCGCGCAGCAAGCTGACATGTCTGATCGACCGCACGATGCTGGCATGGGCTTTCTGAAAAGACATTGAGCCGGTCTATCCTGCGGAAACGCTTGGTCGGCGGACGGCAAACAAAATAAAGGGCCCACGAATGCCCGAAACGCGGCAGCGCTGATTCGCAATGTGGCGACAGGCTATCACAGAATCGGAGGGGCAGGCCATCTTCCGTGTAGTTTCGCATAAAGGCAACCATTGGATGCATTCGCCTGCCTCGCGTTTGGTGTAAGTGATACGGGTCCGGAGACACTGAGGCCGGTGATGGATCGGCAAGACGCGATCGGATAAACTTGGCTGCGCTCCGCTGGAGTGCCCCTCCCTCAGGCCGCGCCGTTTCATGCCCACTCTTCAGGATCTTCGGCAATCGAAGCCGGTCTTTTATCCCGACCAGGCCATTCATGCCGAGTTTGCCTGCGCCCATTTCAGCCTGAACTTCGAGGCCCTGGAGGGCAACACCGGATTGCTGTTCCGGGTTGCCTCGGCGAAGGCCAGCCATTGCTTCGGTGGCGGTCGCTGCTCGACCTTTCCGCAGAACGACGCCGCCGCTGCCACGCTGGCCAACGACAAGTACTTTACCCAGCGCATCCTTGAGCAGGTCGGAATCGCGACCCTAGGCGGCCGATATTTCTTCCTGCACGAGCGGTACCGCACACATCGCCCGCCCGGCCATGAGCGGGCCGACGCGGCGGCGTTTTTTGCTGAATTGAACCATCGTGCTTTCGCAAAGCCGCTGTATGGTTCGCGTGGCGACTTTGCCCAGCCGCTGTCCGATCCGGATGCACTCGCCGATTACATGGACGAGGCCTCGCGATTCTACGATTCGATTCTGCTTCAACCAATCGTCAGCGGTGACGAGTACCGGGTATTCCTGCTCGACCAAAACGAGGTCTTTACAGCCCGAAAATTCCGCGCGTCCGTCACGGGAGACGGCATACATTCGCTGCGTGAACTAATCGCGGCCCATAATCGCGATTTGCAGACACACGGCATTTCACCAGCCAGCACAACGCTCGACGACACGGCGGACAGGATCTTGCCGGCAGGCCAGCAATACGTTTTGCCGGGACGAATGAACCGAAGCGCAGGAGGCACGATGGCATTCGCGCGACCATCTCGTCACGACGCAGCCCTGACGCTTGCGCGGCGTGCGGTTCGCGCGATCGGCCTGCGCGCCGCGGCGGTCGATCTTTTCACCGACATCGACGGCGATCCAGACAAGTTGGCGGTAATCGAGATCAACGCCAATCCATCGATTCGCTTTCTCGAGGACAGCTGCCGGGAGGACCTGATTCTCAAAATCTGGCATCACACCTTCACGTCCGTCGGGTTACTCGATGTTTGACCTTCCTAAATACGGCGATGGCATTTGTCTCGCACGGCTTACCGCACTGCTAGACGTGCTTGCGATCGACCGCGACCAATTGAGCCGGGTTGCCGTCGTGATCACCGGCTCCAACGGCAAAGGTAGTACCGCGGCTTTCTGCGCCAGCATCGGTCGCGCCGCCGGCCTGCGCACGGGACTGTTTACCTCGCCACATCTCTACCGCTTCAACGAGCGTTTTCAGATCGACGGCAGTCCCATCGATGATACGTGCCTGAAAGACCTGATGGCTCAGGTGACCGACGCCGTTGATGACGTGTCGCGACGGCGCAAAGAGCGCTTCGGCGCCTTCGAGGCGCAGTTTGCACTGGCGTGTCTATACTTCCAGCAGGAGGGATGCACCTTCGCGGTATTCGAAGCCGGCATCGGCGGCCGTTACGATCCGGTCCGGCTGGTTGGCTCCCCGACCACTTGCGTGGCCTCAATCGATTTCGAGCACGTCAGCCTGCTCGGCAACTCATTGCCGCTGATTGCTTCCGACAAGAGCGATGCCTGCGCGGCGGGTGGCGCAATTATCTACGGCGAAAACTGCCAGCCGTTGCGCGATCATCTTCTCGCCTACAATCGCAACCGCGACATCGAAAGCTTGTTCGTCCGCGACGAGATCGACATCGCCGCGGAACGCACCGACGATACCGGCCAGACGTTCGACCTGCATTTCGAAGGGCATCGTATTCGCGATCTGACCATCAATCTGTCGGGCGCTTTCCAGATCAACAACGCCGCCATTGCGGCAAGCCTGTTCCTGCGATGGATGCGGACCTTATCGCAGCCGGTTGCGCCTGCCGCGCTGGAGCGGGCCGTTCGCAACGGGCTGTCGCAAACCCGTTGGCCGGGCCGGCTCGAAGTGATCCGTCACGATCCGCTGACGGTGATCGACGTTGGCCATACACCCGATGGCATTACGCGCGCGCTCGCCGGCCTGCATCAGACCCATGGGAAGGATAATTGGCTGCTGGTGATCGGGGTTTCCCACGACAAAAGCGCCGACGAAATCGTCGCGTTGCTGGCACCGGCGTTTGACACCATCGTCTGTACCTCCGCCCATCATAAGGGAGCCCCGCCCGAGCAGATCGCTGCGGCGGCGCGCCGCGCCAATCCCACCGCCGCGGTGCATGTCGCCGCTACCATTCAGGATGCGGCGGAACTGAGCACCACATTGGCGGCGGCGGCCAACCGGGGAATTTTCGTCGCGGGCGGATTATTTCTCGCCATCGAATACGCGACCACGATCAAGGGAGAAGACCCGAGGTCTCTTGCTTTCTTCTAAGCGCCGGTCATTAGCCGACGACAACAATTGATATTGTCGCGCGCGCGGGAGCCGACTAGCCTTGAGCGCAACGATGCATCGGAGGAACACGCCATGACGAACGGCCCCAATCGCCAGATCCTGCTGGTCGAGAAGCCCAGCGGCAAGCTGGAGCCGACGCATTTCAAGATGGTCGATGGCACGATTCCCGAACCGAAGGACAGTGAGGTGTTGTTGCGCGTTCGCTACATCTCGCTCGACGCCGCCAACCGGGCCTGGATGCATGGCGCCACCTATCGCTCCGCGGTGGAGGCTAACACGGTGATGGCCGGTGGTGCCATTGCCGAAGTGGTGTCGTCGAAAGCACCCGGCCTCGCCCCCGGTGACATCGTGTTCGGAGACACCGGATGGCAGAATTTCGCAGCGGTGCCCGCCAAGCATCTCACCAAGATGCCGCGCATCGAACCGCTGACACATCTGCTCAGCGTGTACGGCATCGCCGGACTCACCGCCTATTTCGGCCTGCTGCATGTCGGAAAGCCCAAGGCCGGCGAAACCGTTGTCGTATCGGCAGCCGCAGGATCGGTTGGCTCTATCGTCGGTCAGATCGCCAAGATCAAGGGCTGTCGTGTCATCGGCATCGCCGGTGGTGAAGAGAAGTGTCATTGGCTCACCTCAACTCTCGGTTTCGATGCCGCCGTGGATTACAAGGACGGCGCCACCTACAAAGCGCTGAAGGCGGCGGCACCGAAAGGCATCGATGTCTATTTCGACAATGTCGGCGGCGACATTCTCGAAGCCTGCATCTCGCAAATGAACCTTTATGGTCGCATCGCCTGCTGCGGCGCCATCTCTCAATACGACGGCGTGCCATCGGCCACCGGTCCGCGCGGCGTGCCAGGCCTGATCGTGGTGAAGCGCCTCACCATGCAGGGCTTCATCGTGATGGACTACATGGACCAGCGCGATCAGGCGCTCGCCGATCTGCAATCATGGGTCGCCGCCGGCAAACTGAAGGTGCAGGAAGATGTCATCGCGGGCATCGAAAACACGCCGCAAGCGCTGATCGGGCTGCTCGCCGGAGAAAACCGTGGCAAGCGCATGATCAAGGTATAAACTCGCGCAGTACCGATACATCCTTGCGTGGCGACATGCGTCACGTGACCGACAGGAGTCCTTCATTGCAGCTTCACGGATACTATCGCAGCACCGCATCCTGGCGGGTGCGTATCGCACTCAACATCAAGGGCATCCGGATCGATCACGTCGCGCATCACCTGCGCAAGGGCGAACAGCGCGCCGCCGACTATCTCAAGCTCAATCCGCAGGGGTTTGTGCCTGCACTTGCCCTCGACGACGGCACGACGTTGACCCAATCGCTGGCTATCGTCGAATGGCTCGACGAGACGCATCCGCGACCGCCGTTACTGCCTGCCGACCCGCTTGCCCGCGCGCGGGTGCGTGCCTTCGCGCAAGCGATCGCATGCGATACGCATCCGGTGCAGAATCTCAAGGTGCTCGCGCGGCTGCGGCAACTCGGCCTTGCCGAGGACACGGTCACCGGCTGGGCCGCATGGGCCATTGGCGAGGGCCTCGCGGCCTGCGAGACACTCATCTCCAATGAACCTGGTCCCTTCTGTTTCGGTGCCGAGCCGTCGCTCGCCGATATCTGTCTTGTCCCGCAACTGTTCAACGCGCGTCGCTTCGGCGTCGATCTGTCTGCGTATCCGCGATTGCTGCGGGCCGAAACCGCCGCGCAGGCGGTGCCGGCCTTCATCGCGGCCGCACCGGAACGCCAACACGACGCGGAATGATCATTGCCATTCTGCAAAGCCAATCGACGCACGCACGGGCACTGCGACAAATAATCGAACCCGATCTGCATTCACGGGATGACAGGCGGGCCTTCGTCAAATAGGCTTGACGACAAGCCTGCACATGCTGCAGCGCACAGAAAGAGTCGCGAAAACGCGAACGTCAAATGATAGCTGCCGGAAAACGGCATTGTCTCGGGGAGGACTCACGTGAAAACGATCGTGACAACACTGAGCGTCATACTGAGCGTCGGCTGCGCCTTCAGCACAACGGGCAACTCTGCCGAAATGAAAATGATGACCGGACCGCAGGGCGGTTCGTGGATTCCGCTGGGCGGCCAACTCAAGGACATGTGGGAGAAAGCCATTCCCGGCCTGAGCGTCCAGGCATTGCCAGGTGCCGGCATTGCCAATGTCCGCGGTGTCGATGAAGGCAAGGCCGATATTGGATTCGGCAACTCGATCTCAACCGTCGATGGCCTTGCCGGACGCGCGCCGTTTCCCAAGGCACTGACAAACGTGTGCAATCTCGCCACGCTCTATCCGCAGTATTATCAACTCGTTGCCAACGGCGATTCAGGCGTGCACAAGATCGCCGACCTCAAGGGCAAGTCCATCACCACGCAGCAGCGCGGCAACACCGGCGAACTGATCACGCGGCAATTGCTCGAGGTCAACGGCATCAAATACAGCGATGTGAAGGTCAGTTTCGTCGGCTACACCGATTCCGTCAATCAGATGAAGGATGGGCATGCGGTCGCTTTCGGCCTCGGTACGCAAATTCCTGCAGGCTCGATCATGGATCTCGCCGCCGCGCGCGACATCACGATGATCGATCAATCCGACAGCTATGACGGCATGAAGAAGCTGAATTCCGGTTACACGCTCGGCGTCGTACCGAAAGGCACCTATCCGAAGCAGGACAAGGACGTGAAGGTGATCGCCTATGCGACACACCTCGTCGTCTCCTGCAAATTGCCGGCCGACGAAGTCTACACGATGACCAAGACGCTGGCCGCGAACGTGGCCACCATGGCGACGGTCGCCAAGGCCATGAGCACATTGACGCCGAAGGGTATGGCGGAAGATATCGGTATCCCGTTTCATCCGGGCGCCGCGAAATTCTACAAGGAAGCGGGTATCGACGTAAAATCGCATTGATCCAGCCTGCCGGCGGGTGAACAAGCCCGCCGGCGAACGTCTCGTCTTCTCGTCCGGAATCACGAACATGAAGCTAGACTTGAGCTACGGCGGCGTCGCGCGGCTGACGATCATCATCATTTCCGTCGCGATGGCGGCGTATCATATCTGGGCCATCGCGTTCGGGACGCCCGAGGCGGTCATCTTCCGTGGCACCCATCTGCTATTCGTCGTGGTGCTGCTATTCCTGTTGCACCGCGGCTCCGGAAAGATCGAAGGCACACCGACGGCGCTCGATGTGGCACTGATGGTACTGGCGGTCGCGCCGATCCTCTACCTCTTCATCAACTACGATTACATCATCAACCGCATCTTCTACGTCGATGAACTGACGACGCTCGACGTCATCATGGGAACATTGATGACGGTGATGGTGCTGGAGGCGACGCGACGCGCCATCGGCCTCGCCCTACCTATCACCGCCGTGGTGTTTCTGGCTTACGGACTGTTCATTGCAAAGCTCGATCCGCACCAGTTGCTGGATCAGCTCTACATGACAACCGAAGGCATCTTCGGCATCCCCCTGTCGGTCTCGGCATCCTATGTGCTGATCTTCGTGCTGTTCGGCGCGTTCATGGAGCGCACCGGCACAGGACAACTGTTCATGGATTTTGCCTTGAGCCTGACGGGCCATACCGCAGGAGGTCCCGGCAAGGTTTCCTGCGTATCGTCGGCATTGTTCGGCACGATTTCGGGCAGTGCGGTCGCCAACGTCATGGTCGACGGGCCAATTACCATTCCGCTGATGAAGCGCTCGGGCTTTCCGCCGCATTTCGCCGCCGGCGTCGAGGCTGTTGCTTCCACGGGTGGACAGATCATGCCGCCAATCATGGGAGCCGCCGCGTTCGTCATGGCGGAATTTATCGGCGTCTCTTATGGACAGGTCATCATCTGGGCGCTGATCCCGGCCATTCTTTATTACGTCGCCTGTTTCTCGGCGGTGCATTTCGAGGCGAAACGGCGCGGTCTTGTCGGCGTGCCGCGTGCCGATCTGCCAAGACTTGGCGCGGTGATGCGCGAGCGTGGCCACTTGTTCCTGCCGGTGCTTGCGATTCTTGTCGTGATGTATTCCGGCTTCAGTTCGCCAATGGCGGCTCTCGCAGGTGTGGCCGCCTGCTTTCCCGTCGCAGCATTACGCAAATCGACGCGCCATTACGTCACGTTCGAGAACGTCATTCTTGCCTGCGTCGATGGCGCGAGAAATGCGCTTCCTGTCGCGATTGCCTGTGCCGCGGCCGGCGTCGTGATTGCAGTCGTGACACTTTCCGGTCTTGGCATCGTGTTCACGCAGTATGTCGTGCACCTGTCGCAGGACTATTTGTTGCTGGCGCTGATTTTCACCATGATCGCAGGCATCGTTCTCGGCATGGGCATGCCAACGACGCCAGCCTACATCATCATGACCGCGCTGCTGGTGCCGGCGATCATCAAGTTCGGGATCGTTGTTCCGGCCGCCCACATGTTCGCATTCTACTTCGCCGTCCTCTCGGCCATCACGCCGCCGGTGGCCCTGGCGGTATTCGCGGCTGCCGGAATTGCCCGATCCGAACTTTGGGCCACCGGCCTCGCGGCGGTACGGATCGCCGCGACCAGTTTCATCGTCCCATTCATGTTCGTCTATGAACCGGCGCTTCTCATGATCGGCGATTGGCCGACCATTATCTGGAGCGGTTTCACCGCATCGATCGGCGTCATGCTGTTCGCCGCGGGTCTGCACGGCTACTTTCTCACGACTTCGCGCTTCTGGCAGAGCGCGAGCCTAGCGGCCGCCGGACTGTTGCTGATCGAACCGGGGTTGGTGACCGACATGATCGGCGCGGCGATCGCCGGCGTCGTTGCGCTGACCCAGCTCGCGGAGCGTAAACGACAGAGTCCCATCAAGGCAACCACGTAAACAACACGAGCCCTCGCTGCTCTCGTGCCGGAGCCAAGCACGACGAAGGAATGCGTTAACGCTCAGCGCGTCGAGACGGGCGGCAACAACGCGATCGCCGGCGATATGCCGTAAGCCGCGGGCTTCTGCAGCCCCCGCGTTTTCTCGATGACGCTTTTCGTGAACAAGAGGATCTAAAGCGGTGGCGATGAGGACGAGCCCACGGTGTTCCTTCGTGCCAGTAGATTGCTGGCATCATTTGAATGATGTAGCCATTCCGAAGACACGACCGCACCAGCCCATCAGCCGCTCTGCCTAAAGCTTCACATTGGATTCGCGTGACCAGAGTCGTAGCTTACGGCAGGATTCAATAAATCCGACAATCGATTTAGCGCCATCGAGCGCGACCAGACCTTCATCTGCCTCAGGATCGACGCCCGCCTTCTGCAAGAGCGGGATTGCATCCGCGGTAAAGCCAATGAACTTGCAGTGAGCAAAGGCGTCAGCGACGAAATCGCGGGCCGCGGCTTCACCCGTCAGACGTTCCGCACCCTCGAGGGAAAGCAGTAGGACGACGGCATCGAATAGCACCGATGGTCCGCCGTCGATCATGTGGTGGGCCTCGATCCAGCTTCCATCCGCGGCCTCCGCGCCTCCGACTTTTGGCGCAATAATCTCCGTGACCGCCCCCTCTTTTTTGATCGCCGCCATCAGCTTCTTCAGCAGCGCGGCATCGGCACCGGGACTGACTAGCACGCCAACCTTTCGGCCCGCGAAGCTTTCGGGTCCATTCTCGATGATACTCAACGCCGGCGACGGCTCCAGATCTTCTCGGGGAGCAACGGCAGCGTCGGCGGGTTGCGGCAATGTTTGGATGCCGAGCTTGTCCGCAACGGTTTCCGCGAGACCCTCATCGATGTTCAACAGATGGGCAACCATTCTCTCTCGGATGACCGGAGTTTCGACCTTGCTCAGCTCGAATGTCAGTGCCATCGCGATATGCCGCTGTTCGGTTCCCGTTTGACTGATGAAGAACTGGCGGGCCTGGCTGTAATGATCGGCAAAGCTTTCCGCCCGCAGCCGCACTTTCGGGCCCTGCTCGAGATCCGCAAACGAACGGAAGCCGCGCTGCGGATCTTCTCGCGGTCCATCGTCGAATGAGTTCGGCTCATAATTAGTACGGCCGACCGGATTGCGCATGGCCATGTGGCCGTCCTGCTGGAAGTGCTGGAACGGACACTTCGGTGCATTGATCGGAATATGGGTGAAGTTCGGACTGCCAAGGCGCTTCAACTGGGTGTCGAGATAAGAGAAATTGCGGCCCTGCAAAAGCGGATCGTTCGAGAAGTCAATGCCAGGCGGGACGTTTTGGGTCATGAATGCGACCTGTTCGGTCTCTGCAAAGAAGTTTTCGGGCATGCGGTCGAGTACCAGACGACCGACGGGTATCGGTTCAAGCAACTCTTCCGGAATGATCTTGGTCGGGTCGAGCACATCGAAATCAAAACCGTCTGCGAAGGCCTGATCGAACAATTGCACTCGCAATTCCCATTCGGGGAAGTTGCCGGACTGAATGGCCTGCCACAGATCGCGGCGATGGAAATCTGGATCGGCGCCATTGATCTTCACAGCCTCGTTCCAAACGACGGACTGCAATCCAAGCTTTGGTTTCCAGTGAAATTTGACGAAGGTGGACTCGTCCTTGGCATTCAGAAAGCGAAATGTATGGACGCCAAACCCTTCCATGAAGCGGAAGGAGCGTGGAATCGCGCGATCGGACATGACCCACATGATCATGTGCATCGACTCCGGCGTCAGACTGATGAAGTCCCAGAAATTGTCGTGGGCCGACTGCGCTTGCGGGAAGGCTCGATCCGGCTCTTCCTTTACGGCATGGA
This sequence comes from Xanthobacteraceae bacterium, assembly GCA_049647485.1. Classification (GTDB taxonomy): domain Bacteria; phylum Pseudomonadota; class Alphaproteobacteria; order Rhizobiales; family Xanthobacteraceae; genus 62-47. Next base: position 25,042 of record JBARXT010000301.1, on the reverse strand, counting down.
CCATATCGGGAAACTTGATCGCATCCTGGATGAAGAAGACCGGGATATTGTTGCCGACAATGTCCCAGTTGCCTTCTTTGGTATACAACTTGACTGCGAAGCCCCGCACATCGCGGGCTAGGTCGAAGGAGCCTTTCGATCCGGCAACCGTCGAGAAACGCACGAAAGCCGGCGTCTTCTCGCCGGCTCGCTGAAAAATGTCCGCGCGCGTATGCTTGGCAAGCGATTTATAGGTCTCGAAATAGCCATGGGCACCATAGCCGCGCGCATGCACAACACGCTCGGGAATCCGTTCATGGTCGAAATGAAAGATCTTCTCGCGGAAATGAAAGTCCTCGATCAGGCTGGGTCCGCGCTCGCCGACCTTTAGAGTATTCTGATCGTCCGAAACCGGACCACCTTGGGCGGTAGTCAGAACCGGAGTGTCGCCCTCGGCAACCTGATGCAATTCTCCACCGTTTCCCCGCACTAACTTCTGATCGTGGATGGTAGCGCGCTTACTAGACGCCCCTTTGGAAGTCCTGGCCATTTCATTTCCTTTGAGAACTGACGTCGATGCGCCTTTATCTCAATGCGGCGACCGCACACCCAGTTCCCGAAGAACGGGCTATTTGGCGGACATGAACGACGACTGTCCTTAATTACCCCATCCCGCACCAGGGAGCGACCACATGGTCGGATCGCCCAACTGGGAAATAGCGAGGCCGATCCTGTCACAGAAGATGGAAGCGGTCGGTCAGCTCATCGGCGGAGTGGGCTCACGACTTCATCAATATTCTGACCATCATTCGATCGGCGACAGGTCTGCTCCGCCGACCAAACATCGACGCCATAGATGACAACGGCGAACTGACGATTCGCATCGGAAAGGCTAACCACATTCCCTCCCTGCGTGAACCACCGCGAACTGGGCCGTTCGTTGCAATAGGCGTTTCCGCCACGAGCATCGGAATTCCTCTGGAGTTGGCAAATGACGACGACAAGCGAGGTGTGCCAGCCGCTAGTTGGCCCTGCTTCGATATTCAATGTCGATTGCAGCACCCCGATCTATAATCACCACCGATCGCAGCTCCGATCAGGAACCATCAATCGAGCAAAGCATTGGCTCATCACTCAGGACCTGTTTTGGGACAGGGCCCGCGCTGCCACCCGCTGAGAACTGCATGGTCCACGCGACATTCGGCGCCACGCTCGGAAACGATGGCGCAACTTTCCGCTTGTGGGCGCCCGCCGCAAAGCGCGTCGAGGTGATGCTGGATATCCCTCATGAGATGCAACGGGCGGATGACGGATGGTTCGCCACCACAGTGGCCACCGCCACCGCCGGCACGCATTACCGGTTTCGGATCGATGGCGGGACGCAGGTTCCGGATCCCGCGTCCCATTATCAGCCAGACGGCGTTTTCGGTCCGAGCGAAGTCATCGACCACGGCAGCTACCGGTGGCGCGCAAGTGAATGGTGCGGACGGCCGTGGAGTGAAACGATCATTCTCGAGGCGCATGTCGGCACGTTCACGGCCGCCGGCACCTATCGCGCCATGATCGAGAAGCTCGATCACCTGGCGGCGACCGGAATAACGGCATTGGAATTGATGCCGCTGGCCGATTTTCCGGGCCGACGCAACTGGGGTTACGACGGCGTATTGTGGTCCGCACCGGCCGGCATTTATGGACGGCCAGACGACTTGAAGGCCTTGATCGACGAAGCCCATCTGCGCGGGCTGATGGTCTTCCTCGATGTCGTCTATAATCACTTCGGGCCGGAGGGCAATTTTCTGGGTTCGTATGCGCCGGCTTTCTTTTCTCCCGTGCCGACGCCATGGGGAAACGCCATCGATTACCGGATCCCGCAAGTCCGGCAGTTCGCGATTCAGAACGCGCTCTCGTGGTTGAGCAACTACAGATTCGACGGGCTTCGTCTTGATGCGGTCCATGCCATTGTCGAACCCGGCAATCCGCCGCTCCTTGCCGAGTTGAGCCGGCAAGTCGGCCGCCTCGCTGCGACAACCAGGCGAGCGATTCATCTCATTCTTGAGAACGACGATAATCGCGCCACGCTGCTGGATCCCCTGACCGACCCGCCGGATGGACGCTATCGCGCGCAGTGGAACGATGACTATCATCACGCATGGCACGTTCTGTTGACGGGCGAGAGCACCGGCTATTATCAGGACTATCGCGATCCCTGTCGCGATATCGCTCATGCCCTCGGCTCCGGATTCATCTACCAGGGAGAAGCCTCCAGCCACCGCGAAGGAGCCTGCCGCGGCGAACCAAGCCGGAATCTGCCGCCGACGGCTTTCGTATCTTTCCTGCAGAACCACGACCAGATCGGCAATCGCGCATTCGGCGACCGGCTTGAGACGATCGCAAAGCCAGCCGCGATGGAAGCGGCGCTGGCGATCACCCTGCTCGCCCCGATGCCGCCGATGTTGTTCATGGGAGAGGAATGGGGATCGCGCGCGCCCTTCCCCTTCTTCTGCGATTTTGCGGGTGATCTTTCCGAGGCCGTGCGCCAGGGACGCCGCCGCGAATTTCGTGCGGCCTACGAAACCCACGGCGACGAGATTCCGGATCCGCTGAATGAAGCGACATTTCACGGCGCTCGCCTCGATTGGAGCGAACTCGCCTCGCCGGCAGGTCACAAACGGCTGTCGCTGGTACGGCGGCTTCTCACCGTTCGTAAGGAACGCATCGTTCCCCATCTGGCGGCGGCTCGGTTCGATGATGCCCAAGTGACCGCCACTGGGTTGATTTCGGCGCGCTGGCGACTCCGTGAGATTGGATCGCTCGTACTGCTCGCCAATCTTTCCGAGGCTGCGGTCCCCGCGCCGGAACAACCACCATCCGGCGAACCGATCTGGGGCAATCGCGATCTCGATATGATACCGCCGTGGTCGGTCGTCTGGACGATGGAGGGCCGGTGAATGCCACCTGCGATCCCGCGCGCCACCTATCGTCTGCAACTGACGGCCGAATTCCGCTTTGATGCAGCGGCGGCGATCGCGCCCTATCTCAGCAGGCTTGGCATCAGCCACGTCTACGCGTCGCCGTTTCTCAAATCGCGACACGGCAGCCCCCACGGCTACGATGTCGTCGATCATAATGTCATCAATCCAGAACTCGGCGGCGAAGACGGTTTCGAGCGGCTCAGCGCCGCGCTGAAGCGCGAAAATCTTGGATTGATTCTCGATTTCGTTCCCAACCACATGGGCGTGAATTTCGCGGACAATTCCTGGTGGCTCGACGTGCTTGAATGGGGGCGATCATCCCCCTTCGCGTCGTCATTCGATATCGATTGGGATCTGTTACCTTTCCGCACGCGAGGCGGACTGTTATTGCCGATCCTCGGCACGTCTTACGGCGAAGCGCTGGAACGCGGTGATATTCAGCTTCGTTTCGACGAAGCGACGGGTAGTTTCTCGGCCTGGTATTTTGAGCACAAACTGCCGATCGCGCCGGAGCGCTACAGCGAAATCTTGAGCGTGATCGTGAGTGAGGCCGGCGCGACCGAGACAACCGCCGGGCAGCAATTGATCGGCGTTGCGGCGCGATACAAAGGCTTGCGGCGCCCCAACCGGGCACAGGCACCACACCTCAGGGAAGATCTATCGCGCCTGACCGGAGCGGGGAATATCATCAACCGGGGTCTTGAGGCTTATCGAGCGGGACCAGACCGACCACCGCAGACATCGGCATTGCATCATTTGCTGGAACGCCAGCACTACAAGCTCGCGCACTGGCGACTGGCCGCCAGCGACATCAACTATCGTCGGTTCTTCGACGTCAACGACCTTGCCGGCCTTCGCATCGAGGATGTTGCGACCTTCGAAAGAACTCATCGCCTGATCAGGCGATTGATCTCCGAAGACAAAATTCAGGGTCTTCGGCTCGATCACATCGACGGCCTCTACGATCCCGTTCAATACTGTCAGCGCCTGCAACGACTGGTCCGCAATGCGCGCGGCAACGAGCGTGGGCTCTTTTATCTGGTGGTCGAAAAAATACTTGAGACGGGTGAAGACCTGCCGCACCTTGCAGGAGTTCATGGCACTACGGGCTATGAATGGCTCAACACGATTACCCGTGTTCTTGTGGACGCGGACGGACTTGACAGCCTCGACGGCACACTTCGTCGCGCGACCGACATCAAGTCCGATTTTCCGTCCGTCCTTCTGGCGTCGAAGCAGCGAGTCCTGGATACCTTGCTGGCCAGCGAATTCACCGTGCTGGCGAGGTTGTTGATCCGCATCGCCAACGGTCACTATACGACGCGTGATTTCTCCGCGGACAGCCTGCGTCAGGCTCTCGAACTCTATGTCCTGCATTTTCCGGTCTACAGAACCTACATCGATGCCGACGGACCCTCCGCACACGATCGCGCCCTGATCGACGAAACGATCGCACACGCGCGGGCGCACTGGCCGGGCGCGGAACACAGTATCTTCGACTTTTTGCGTAGCGTCCTCACGATGGATCTCGCGAAAACCGAGGGAGCGGCAACCGGCAGGCCACGCATCCGTCGATTTGCGCTCAAGGTCCAGCAGTTCACCGGTCCGCTGATGGCCAAATCGCTGGAGGATACCGCTTTCTATCGCTATCCCCGCCTGCTCGCCCTGAACGAAGTCGGAGGCGATCCCATCAGCAACGGACTTTCCGTCAGACCATTTCATGCAGCGTTATCGAAGCGACAGAAGACATTTCCGCACGGCCTCACCGCCACCGCAACCCACGACACGAAACGCGGCGAAGATGCGCGGGCACGCCTGGCCGCGCTTCCCGAACTCGCCGGCGAATGGCGAGAATGTGTCCGGCAATGGAGAAACATCAACAAACAGCATATTCAGGTCTGCCATGGCGACCGCCACCCCTCGCCTGCCTTCGAATATCTGCTCTTTCAAAGCCTCGTCGGGTCGTGGCCGCTGGAAACTGACTCGTCATTCCCCGAACGATTCAAGGCCTACGCCATCAAGGCGGCGCGCGAAGGCAAGCTCGAAACGAGTTGGCTGAATCCGAACGCTGCCTACGAAGATCGAGTGACGACGTTTATCGATCGGATTCTCGACAGGTCAAATCGGGAATTTCTCGATTCACTCACGGCGTTCGTGAGCCGCCTGTCGCTGCTCGGTGCGCTCAATTCGCTCAGCCAGATCACGCTGAAAGCGACCATGCCGGGCGTGCCTGACTTTTATCAAGGCACCGAGTTCTGGGATTTGTCTCTGGTTGATCCCGACAATCGCCGCCCGGTCGATTTCGCCTCGCGTCACGCGGTTCTCGATGGGATCGAGCCGAGGGATTGGCCCCGACTGGTTGAGAACTGGACCAGTGGCCACCTCAAGCTGGCCTGGACCAAGGCGCTGCTCGATATCCGCCGCGCGTTTCCCGACGTTTTCAGCAAAGGCACATATCAGCCGCTCATTGTCGAAGGCCGGGACCATGATCACGTTATCGCCTATGCCAGGGAATACAAAGGGAACGCGGTCATTGTTGCGGTCGGCCGCCATTTTGCCGATGTCACCGAGCGAGGACGGCATTGGCCGCACAGGACATTCGATGCGGCAATGGATACATCGGCCTACACCATCGACTCAATCCCCCGCGTGGCAAAGACCACCAAACTACCGGTCGCGGTTCTATTTGAGCACTTTCCGGCCGCTATAGCGACAGCACGCACGGCCAGGGGCTGATGCCCGCCCCGGCAAACCAGCATGTTGTAGGGAATTTCTTGGCCGCGGAGGTTGTCCGCTACCCCGTCTCTCGGGAGCGTCTGCCTAGTCGACGGGCTAAGCGGCCTGGTGCCGTTCAATGTCATCGCGCTGGGGGGGGGGGACGATATCCTCGAGCGATATCGTGATCGATCCTGACCCGGCCGAGGCAGCCGCGCGATTATCGGTCGACAGGTTCGTCGTGCGTGCGACGGACGACATGGCAGGCGTCCAGTGGGGCTGCCATTACCCGATGCGCTGTTTCAGATACTGGAGCGTCGCACGATGAAGATCGATGCAATGGCACGTTCGTCGATGTGGGAAGACCTACAGCGCGGCCGGCGCACCAAGATCGATTCCTTTTGCAAGGGGTCATCGTCGACTCGCCGAGCGGCATCGGATTGAAGTGTCGCTCACCCGTCAGATGTCGATCTGGTGAAAACGGTCTAGCGGGCTGGCAAAGGGTGGCCCGAGCTATCGCCCGACCAGATACGAGACTAGCGCCACAGACCGTAGCTCGCCCACTTCGATTCCGGGATGGCTTTGCCTAGGCGATAGCTGAAGGCGATCACTTTCATGCCGTCCGGCGAGCCGGTGCAAGAGAACGAAAACTGATACCATTGTCCACCGCTGCGAAATGCGCCGCCGGTTCCTGTAACAGTGTTTCCGGAATGGCGCGGATGCGACACCACGTCGGTCTTGGCGCGGTCCGGATGATAAGGATTGGAATCCCGCGAAATCTCTTTCATCGCATGAAGATCGCAGACCTGCTCAAGCCGCGTTTGCGGGTCCAGTTTGCTCAGACTGGCGAGGAAACGAGCGTCCGATGCGAAAGCAGGCATGGCCGCCAGCAGCGCAATCGTGAGGGATATGATGAACTTCATCGCGGGACCGTGGCAATCGGGATGGCGCAGAGGGTGAAGGGCATCGCGGAATGAATCGCGCGATTGCTCGCTTAACCGATAAGCCTGTCTGGCTCAAGGCATCCCGGATCACGATCGGCGGCGCCGGGCGCCTGCCCGACTGGCGAAACGTGAGCAGCTCTGATAGGAAAGGCGCCAGCCCTCGCGTTGTCGCGCGGACGCCGTGGTCCCGTAGCTCAGCCGGATAGAGCGACGGTTTCCTAAACCGTAGGTCGGAAGTTCGAGTCTTCCCGGGATCGCCACATGCTTTATACAAGAAACACAATAGGCACGGGCACGCTTCGTTCCGACGTCGAGATCGACGCTCTGGGCCGATTTCGAGAGCGCGATGGAGTTGAAGGCTGACGACAAAGTGTGAGGTCGCCGTATAACGAATAATTCGGCTTGCTGGTGTCTATTTTGCTCCCGGCCAAGCCGCGCGTGCCGTATTTTGTCGGGGAGTGATGGACGCAACTATGCTAGCGCTGCTTCCTCCCACTCAGCGGAAAGCGGAGCATCGATTTCGCAGATAATGCCTGTTGGATCATAAGTGATCCGAACTTCACCTTTTAGTTCGAATGCCAGCACGCGTTCGATCAACTGCGAGCCGAATCCTCGCTTGCTCGGCGGCGAGACTTTCGGGCCATTTCGCTCTTGCCAACAGAAGGTGAGTCCGGGGGAGTCTCCGTGCTTGATACTCCACTTGATGATGACTCTGCCGGTGGGGACCGAAAGCGCGCCGTACTTGGCAGCGTTGGTCGCCAATTCATGGAGCGCCAATGTGAGAGCCAAAGCGGATTTTGGTGAAAGCCGCAGATCCGGCCCGTCGATCTCAAACCGTTGGCGTCCGTGCATGGTCAGAATCTGCGCAACGATATCTTTTAGCTCCGCGCTATCCCAATTTTCCCGGGTGATCAGGTCGTGACCGTTCGACAACGCCAGCAAGCGCGCCTCGAATTTCCGAAAGTCGTCACTCTCGCTTTCATGGCCGCGGAAACTCTGCCGCGCGATCGCCAGCACAGTCGAGAGATTGTTCTTCAGCCTGTGCTTCATCTCACGCAGCAGCGTAGCGTGGAGCCGCTCGGCCGCCTTGCGCTCGGTGATGTCGCGAGCGATTTTCGAGGCGCCGATGATATGGCCGTCATTGTCCCTGATCGGTGAAATCGTCAGGGATAAATCCGCCAGACTACCGTCTTTCCGTCGGCGAATTGTCTCGAAATGGTCGACGCGCTCGCCTTTGCGAAGCCGCGCCAGAATCGCGGGTTCTTCGTCCTGCCGATCGTCCGGGATCAGAATGGTGATGGGTTTGCCGACCGCCTCTTGGGCCGAGTAGCCGAACAGCCGTTCCGCTCCCAGGTTCCAACTGGTGATGATGCCATCGAGATTCTTGCTGACGATCGCATCGTCGGAGGATTCGACGATCGCAGCGAGGCGCGCGCTCGCCAGCTCCGCTCGTTTGCGATCACTGATGTCGACCGCGACGCCCGGCATCCGCCAGGGTTTTCCGGCCTCATCGTAAAGGCACTGGCCGTGAACCTCGAGCCAGTGGATTGTCGCATCGCGGCTGACGACGCGATACTCGAGGATGCATTTTTCTCCCGTCACGATCGCTTGCTGTATAGCTTCGCTCACCCGCTCAACGTCGTTCGGATGAATACCCGCGAGGTAGTCGGCGAGGGGAGCGCCGCTTTCGCCTTTCTGCGGATCCAGCGAGAACATCGTCGCAAAGCGGGAATCCGAATAGACGATGTCAGTGCAAAGGTCCGTATCGAACGTTCCGATCATGCCCGCGGCTTGGAGAGCGTAGGAGAGGCGTTCTTCCGTCCTCGCCAATGCCTGCTCGGCGGCAATCCGCTGTGTTGTTTCCTCGACGATGCACAGGACGCCGTCGACGGTGCCGGACGCGTCGTGAACCGGCGAGTAGGAAATGTCGAAGTAAACAGTTTCCGGGTAACCGCGTCGCTCGATATGGAACGGGCGATCCTTGGCGGATACCGTTTCACCGGTCATCAGGACTTGCTTCAGCAACGGTTCAAGGTCGTTCCACAACTCGGACCAGTTTTCCCGCGCCGGCCGTCCGAGCGCCCTTGGATGCTTGTCGCCGATCGTCGGCCTGTAGGTGTCGTTGTACAGAGCCACGAAGTCCGGCCCCCAAAACAGCACGATTTGCGCTTTTGCGGGCAGCATCAGCCCGACAGCCGACCTCAGATGCGTGGGCCATTCCGCGATAGGCCCCAGGCTGGTCTTGGACCAGTCTAGTGCACGAATGAGCTTTCCCATTTCGCCACCGCGAAATGGAAAAACTTCCTTGTTATTTTCTGGGTCTCCCGACTTCCTGTTGGACACGGCTTCCAAGCGTCTCAATTGGATGGAGGCAGCATTTCATAACTACCGTCAGAATGAAATGGAGAAGCGGAACGCCGGAGCTTTTCTGGCTCGGCCGCTCTGGTCGATCAATTGAGCTGGTCGATACGCTTGTCTGACAGCTTGCTTGGTATCTTGAGACTGCTCGTCCCTCGCCGGCAGGCCCGCCACAAGCCCTGCATCAGACGCTAGACGCGCACGGGCGCGGGGAACGAGATCACCCCGAAAACTTTAGATGAGGGTGGCTGGACGGCAATCTCGCTATTGCGAGATTGCGACGGGTTACCCGTCGAAGCCCGCCATCACCGCGTTCCGGAAATCAAATGCCTCTCGACGGCGAGGAGAACGAAATGCAGCGGAAGCTTTTGAATGATAGCAACGGACAACGGACGTTTGCCGTCATACTGGAAACCGGCGATGAAGTGCAGGCCTGCATGAAGACGTTCATCCAGGCGGAGGGCATCCGAGCCGCGCAGCTCACCGCGATCGGTGCCTTCAGCGATGTCGAGTTGCTGTACTTTGATTGGAAATCGAAGAAGTATCACAAGAATGCCATTGCGGAACAGGTCGAGGTTGCGTCGCTGATCGGCGATGTAGTGGTATCTCCTTCGGGCGAATCAGCGCTGCATATCCATGTCGTTGTTGGCAGGCGGGATTGCACTGCTTTGGCGGGCCATCTCGGCCAAGCCCACGTGCGGCCGACGCTGGAAGTTCTACTCATCGAGAGCCCGACGCATCTACACAAGAGGTTCGACAAGGAGTCCGGCCTTGCCCTCATCCGCACGGACACCTGAACGATAGCATAGCCAAGGCTTTCCAGTTTTGGGAACATGCTGGCGATCCGCTCGTTTCGATTTGGATGCTGATGGAGCAGCGCTAGTAGCCCTTATCCATGCAATCCTGAGAAAAGCAGCCAACGAAATCACGGGTCTTTTCGTTATGGTCCGTCATGGCCGGGACGAGCCCGGCCATGACGGGAAATGGATTCATGCTCAAATAGTTAGACAAGTCCTGAAAACCTTGAATGCATTTTCGGTCACCGGCACCGGCCACAATTATCGATCCGGGCGAAACCATTTCGGTGATCCGTCGTTATTGTGCGTTCGTGTGCCCTCTCGATAGCAGGATACCGGCGCTTGTCCTATGGACGTTATTCCTGCAGAGCGGTGCCGCGGATCGGCTTGTAACGGTAATGACCGGTCACTATTCTTGTGCCGGGCCGGGTTTCGACACGAATAACAGGAGACGGATCGATGGGTTTGCTGGATATCCTCAACGGCATGCAGAACGGGCCGCGCGGCCCAAGCGATCCCCAGGCCAAGGGTGAAGGCATGTCGCCGATAACGATGGCGATCTTGGCCATGCTCGCCTACAAGGCCATGAAGCATTTCACTGGCGGCCAATCCGAAACTGCCCCCGCCAACACCGCCCCTCCGACGCCCGCTCCCGGTGGCACCATCAATGCCAGCCTGCCCGGCGGACTTGGTGGCGCATTGGGCGGCGGCGGCATTGGCGACCTGCTCAAGGGCGGGCTCGGAGGTCTCATCGCCGGCGGTGCGGCTGGCAGCATTCTCAGCGGCGGCATCGGCGACCTCCTGAAGCAGTTTCAGCAGAACGGCCACAGCGAAGCGGCCGACTCGTGGGTCGCCCCCGGACCGAACAAGCAGATTTCACCGGGCGATCTCGCCAATGCGCTCGGCGCTGACCATATCAACGCGCTGACCTCGCAAACAGGCATGGGGCGCGACGAATTGCTGTCCGAACTGTCGCGATATCTGCCGGAGGTGATCGACGAATTCACTCCGAACGGTCGCGTGCCGAACGAAAACGAACTGGCCGGCAAGTTCTGATAGTAACGAACAACGATCGGACCGGCCTTGAACGCCGGTTCGATCGCTCGACGTCGCCAACCTTCCTATTCCACACGACTATTACCATCTCGGCTGCAATCGCAGCTTGCTGAAAGGACAGCACTCATGGGCGGGCTTATCTGGATCATTGTCGTTGGCTTCGTCGCCGGCATCATCGCGCGATTGCTGTCACCTGGTCCGAACAATCCGAGCGGCTTTATCCTGACCACCGTGCTGGGCATCGCCGGCGCCTTTCTCGCCACCTTTATCGGTCAGGCGATCGGTCATTACGGCCCCAATCAGGGCGCGGGATTCATCACCGCCACCATCGGCGCATTGATCGTGCTGTTCATCTGGAATCGTCTGGTGGCGCGCCGCGTCATTTCCGATCCGGGCAATCGGCTGGACGGACGGTAGACCTCACCACAACCGCTTCCATGAAAAGCCCGGCTCGCGAGCCGGGCTTTTCTGTTTCTACAGGTGGAAGCCGGCGTCGACGCGCACCAGTTCGCCCGTCATGTTGGACGACTGGGACCCCGCGAGGAAACACACCACGCCGGCGATGTCCTCGGGACTCGATGCAATTTTCAGCGGCACCTTGGCCTTGACCATGTCGCGCACCTGCTTCGCACCTTCGACGCCACGCCCCTTCTCGAACCACGGCGTATCGATGTAACCCGGACACACTGCGTTGACACGGATCAGTGGTGCAAGGGCGCGCGCCAACGACAACGTCATGGCATTCAGGCCGCCCTTGCTGGCGACATAGGCCACCGAAGACCCGATCCCGCTCAAGCCCGCGATCGACGATACGTTGACCACCGCTGATGCGCGGCCCGACGCCTTCGCACCCGCCTCGAGCAGCGAGCGCGCGGCGCGCACCATCTGGAACGGCCCGATGGTATTGACGCCGTAAAGCCGCTGAAAATCCTCGGCGGACAGACCGTCGAGATTTTCATGAACGACATGCTTGGTGGTGCCGGCGTTGTTGATCAAGGCATCGAGGCGTCCCCAGGGAGCAGCAGCCGCAACGATGCGTTTGCAGTCCTCATCCCGTGACACGTCGCCTTGTACGACGACGACATCGCCGCCGGCGGATCGGCACAGATCGGCAGTCTGCTCCGCTTCCTTCTTGCTGGATGCGTAGTTGACGACGATGCGTGCGCCGTCCTTGGCCAGCATCGCTGCCGTGGCAGTACCGAGACCGGACGCCGACCCGGTGATGATCGCACACATGCCATCCTTTGCCATTCTTCCGTCTTTCCTGTGATTGTCGCGAGACCGTTCGTCGTGATGCGGCTCACCATATCGCCTGATCGGCCCGAGGCAAGGCGCCACAAAAAGGCAGTACAAATCCGCTACATGGAATTAACCGCATGGCGGCGAATCCCCGCATGACGCCCTCGCAGATCGCCTTGCCCACATCGCGGCTTGTCAGAGCGCGGTGTTTTTCGCATCATTCCAGCAGAGACCACCAGAGCGCCCGTGCCAGCCCATTTGGGCCACACAATCAAGAGTGCTTACATCGACGAGGAGCGCCGTGGCGGACACCGACAACATCGTAGTGGCGACGGCCGAGCGCATTTTCGCCGACCTGGCCGACCCGCAAACCATCACCCACAGCAAGGATGCGAGTTGGCGCGCGCCGCTATGGCAAGCGCTCAACGATGCCGGATTGCCGCTGTCATGGGTGCCGGAGGGCTGCAACGGCGCCGGCGCGAGCGTCGCCGATGGCTTTGGCGTACTCAACGCCGCCGGCCGCGCCGGGCTATCGGTGCCGCTGGCGGAAACCATGCTGGCGGGCTGGCTGTTGTCGCAAGCCGGCATCGCCTCACCGTCTGACATCATAACGATCGCACCCACCCTGCCGAAGGATCGCGTTACGCTGAACGATGACGGCACGCTGTCCGGCGTGGCACGCGGCGTTCCCTTCGCCAGCGAGGCGCGGCATATCGCGGTCCTCGCCGGCGGCGCAAACGGGTCGGCGATCGCTCTTGTTACCGCGGCGGATTGCCGGATCACGACAGGACTCAACATCGCGAACGATGCCAGCGATACCGTCACCTTCGACAAGGTGCAGCCGGTCGCCATCAAGCCCGCGCCGCACGGTTTTGACGCGACCGCATTGTTGCTAATGGGTGGCGTTGCGCGCAGTCTGCAAATCGCGGGCGCACTGGAATCCATGCTGGAGATCGGCGTCGGATACGCCAACGAGCGCGTTGCGTTCGAAAAGAAGATCGCCAAATTTCAGGCCGTGCAGCACAACCTCGCGAGACTCGCCGGCGAAGCCGCCGCCGCGCTCGCCGCCGCGAGTTCGGCGGCTGACGCCATCGCCAATGCGACGCAATTCGACGACGCGATTTTCCTTGAAGCCGTGAGCGCAAAAATCCGTTGCGCCGAGGCGGCCGAGAAAGGCGCGGCCATCGCGCATCAGGTCCACGGTGCGATCGGCTTCACCGCCGAGCACATCCTGCATCGCTATACGATGCGAGCGCTGGCGTGGCGCGACGACTTCGGCAACGAGAGCCATTGGGCGGTCGAACTCGGCAAGCGGGTCGCTGCACGCGGCGCCGACGAGTTATGGCCGCTGGTAGCGTCGCGTTAAGGTAGCTCTGCTTCAGGACGAAATCATATGACCGCAGCCCTCCGTTTCGATCCGATCCGCTTGCCACCGGAATGCGAGACCCTTCGCAAGGAGGTGCGCGCCTTCCTCGAAGATGAAATCGCCGCCGGCACGTTCGATCCACACAAACCGCATCGCGAGGACAGCGATGCACCGGAATTCAGCCGCCGCGTCGGCGCGCGCGGCTGGCTCGGCATGACCTGGCCGAAGAAGTACGGCGGCCATGAACGCAGCTTTCTCGAACGCTATGTCGTTACCGAGGAAATGCGCGTTGCCAACGCGCCGACGCGGCGCTTCTTCGTGGCCGACCGCCAGAGCGGTCCGGTGCTGCTGAAATACGCACCCGAGCACATCAAGATGGATATCCTGCCGCGCATCTGCCGCGGCGAGGTCTGTTTCGCCATCGGCATGAGCGAACCCAACTCCGGTTCCGACCTGTTCGCGGCAAAGACCAAGGCCACCAAAACCGATGGTGGTTGGCTTATCAACGGCAGCAAGATCTGGACCTCTTCGGCACACGTCGCCGACTACATGATCGCGATCTTCCGCACCTCGTCGTCAACCAAGGAGAACCGCCGCCACGGCCTGACCCAATTCCTCGTCGACATGAAGACGCCGGGCATCGCCGTCAACCCGATCAAGCAGATCACCGGACAATCCGAATTCAACGAGGTGGTGTTCACGGATGCCTTTGTGCCCGATGATCACGTGCTCGGCGAAATCGATGGTGCATGGAAGCAGGCGACGAGCGAACTGGCCTATGAGCGCAGCGGACCGGAGCGCTTCCTTGAAACCTACTACGTGCTGACCGAACTGGTGCGCGCCGTCGGCTCCAATCCGGATACGCGCGCCGCCGAAGGCATCGGCCGGCTAGTGGCGCAATTGCACACCATGCGGCGCATGTCGGTCTCAGTCGCAGGCATGTTGCAAGCCGGCAAGGAGCCGGTGGTGGAGGCCTCGATCGTCAAGGACATCGGGACCGTCTGGGAGCAACAACTGCCGCATCGGGTGCGCGACCTCGCGGCGTTCGTTGATGTCGACCCCTCCAATCACGCGACGCTGGCCGAGCAACTCGCCTTCGCCACCAGGCTTGCGCCTAAACTGACCATTCAGGGCGGCACCACCGAAGTGTTGCGCGGCATCATCGCGCGCGGGCTCGGCTTACGCTAATAAGGATCACCTCGTTTCCCAACTCACACCATCAAGGATCGTTATGAGCAAGTTCACTGATATCGGCTTTACCAAGACGGGCCACGTCGCCACCATCGAGATCCAGCGCCCGCCGTTCAATTTCTTTGATATTTCGCTGATCAACCAGATCGCCGATGCGCTGACCGATATCGACAACGATCCGGAGATGCGCGCGACAGTGCTGGCGGCGCAAGGCAAGGCGTTCTGCGCCGGCGCGAACTTCAACGATCCCAACAGGCAGGAAACCGGGCCGAGCACCGGCGACCCGGCCGACAGCCTCGGCCCTATCAGCCATCTCTACACGCAGGCCGTGCGCGTGTTCCGCGCCAAGAAACCTATCGTCGCCGCCGTGCAGGGCGCTGCGATCGGCGGCGGCCTTGGGCTGGCGGTGTCGGCGGATTTTCGCGTCACGTGCCCCGAAGCCCGGTTCGCCGCGAACTTCACCAAGCTCGGCTTCCACCCGGGCTTCGGCCTGACGGTGACGCTCCCGGAACTGATCGGCAAGAACAACGCCGAACTGATGTTCTACACCAGCCGCCGCGTCACCGGCGAGGATGCCCTGAAGATGGGCCTCGCCAACGTTTGCGTGCCGCAAAGCGAAGTGCGCGAGGCGGCAATGAAGCTCGCCAGCGAGATCGCGGAATGCGCGCCGCTCGGTCTGCTGTCGACACGCGCCACGATGCGTGATGGCCTTGCGGACCGCGTGATGGCAGCCACCCGTCACGAACTCGCCGAGCAGACTCATCTGCGCGCAACCGAGGACTTCAAGGAAGGCGTCAAGGCCACCGAGGAGCGCCGCGTCCCCAATTTCAAGGGGCGCTAAAGCGTTTCCTTCGCGACCGGCACCACCAGCGCATCGACGATGGTGGTGCCTTCGCCTTCGGGATGCACCAGCGCCGGATTGATTTCGATCTCCGCGATCTCGCTGCTATGCAATGCAGCGAGATGCGAGACTTGAACGATTAGGGCCGCCAGCGCGTTGACATCGGCCTTTAGCGTTCCGCGGAAGCCGTGCAAGAGCGGCGCGGCCTTCAATTCGTTCAGCATCGTCACGGCTTCGTCCAGGCCTACCGGCGCGGGGCGATAAACGACATCCTTGAACAGTTCGGTGGTAACGCCACCAAAACCCACCATGATCATCGAACCGAAGGTCACGTCACGCATCGTACCGACGATGATCTCCACGCCCGGCTTCGCCATCGGCGTCAACAGCACACCTTGAATCGCCGCATGGGGCCGCCGCTCACGCGCGCGCGCCAGCAGGTCGTCGAACGCCTGCATCGCATCCCGTTCGGTCGCGATGTTGAGGCGAACACCGCTTACCTCACTCTTAGGCGGGATATCGGCGGATTGAATTTTCATCGCCAGCGGGAACCCCAGGCGCGCAATCGCCTCATGAAGCTGATCCCGTTCCGTCACCAGAATTTCCTTCGGCACCGGCACGCCTGCTGCTGCCAACAGACGCTTGCTGTCGTGCTCCGAAAGCCTGCCGCCACTCAGATAGGTTGCCAAATCAATGCCATTCGATCCAGCGTCATCTGGCGGCGCGGCCAGCCTGAATTGCGCACGTTCCACGGCACGGCGCATCGCAACGCCGACATGCAAGAGGCCTGACAGCACGACGACGCCGGCCTTCGCCAGTTCCGTCCGCGCGAACTGCGACGGCAGCGTGTAGGTGTAGAACACGATCGGCTTGCGCCGGGCGTCGATCAACGGCTTCAACTCGTCGATCTTGAATGGAATCCGCGTCTCGTTCGACAGCGACAGCACCACCAGAATGGCATCGACCTCGTCGCCTTGAGCCAGCAATTCGATGGTCTTCTGCAGGCCGCCACTATGCACCGCCTGCGCCGTGATATCGATCGGATTGCGTGGCGAACCGTAAGACGGAATCATGCCGCGAATGGCCGACTGCGCTGTCGGAGACAGTTCAGGCACCTGAAGTCCCTGCGACGAGACGACATCCGCACCCCAGATGCCACCACCGCCCGATACAGTGACCACCGCAACCCGATCGCCCTTCGGGGGCGGCGCCGTGGTCAGCACCGCCGCAATCGCCACCGCCTCGTCGAGATCGTTGGAGATAATGAAGCCGTACTTGGCGAACACCGCATCATAGGCCGCCGACCATCCAGCCATACTGGCGGTGTGTGAGGCCGCGGCGCGGCCGCCCGCGCCGGAGCGTCCGACCTTGACGACGATCACCGGCTTGCCGACTACCGCCGCTCGCTCGGCAGCGGCGAGAAACATCTCGGTGTCGCGAATACCTTCGAGGAACAGCAGGATGACGTGGGTGGACGCATCGCGCACCATGTAGTCGAAGAACGCGCCCGCGCCGAGATCGGCTTCGTTGCCGGCGCTCACGACATAACTCAGCGCGATGCCGAGCGCGCGGGCGCGGTTATAAATGGCGAAGCCGATGCCGCCACTTTGCGCGACAATGCCGATCCGCCGTTGCGTCGCCGACAGGCGCGGCGCGTCGGGTTTCACGTCTACGGTCGGACTGAACGTCGCAGCGACCCGGCCAAGCTCGTTGTAAAATCCTTCGGCATTCGGTCCGGAAATCCGCATCCCCGACGTGCGGGCGAGATCGGCGATGGCATCCTGCATCGCCGCACTGTCGCCACCCTCCTCCGCGAAGCCGGATGAGATGATGATCGCATTTTTCACGCCGGCCGTCGCACATTCCTTGAGCGCATCGAGCACCGCGCGCGCGGGAATGATGACGATGGCGAGATCAATCGGCTGCCTGATATCGGCGACAGACGGATAGCAGGCGAGCCCATCGATGTTGGGGTAATTGGGATTGACCGGATAGATCCAGCCTGGAAAGCCGTTGCGACGCAGGAAGGTCAGCAGCAGACCGGGAATTTTCAGAGCGTCGCGCGATGCACCGATGATCGCAATACTGGCGGGCGCAAAGAAGCTGTCCAGCGGATGGGTGCGGCTGGTCATCGGCGCGTCGGTCATGTTGGCTTGATCCTGAGATATGGCAACGGCGGCGCGGCCTGAGCACAGTTTAGTCCGTCAGTTGGAACGCCACGCCGCCCAAAAGGAATGAATTGCCGCTGACAGCATGGCCTTTGGCCTTGGCGGCGGCGAGCACCGCGGCGACATCGCGAACCTGCATCATCACGCCGGTCATCAATTCATCCTCGCCTTTGACAAAGCGGATGCGGCCGTTCACCAGCACGATCTCGGGATCGCCATTGTCTGCCGCGCTGACCGGCGCGCCGAGGATCGCGCCCCAGTGGCGTGCCAATCCAGCCGGATCCGGACTCTGCAATTCGACGCCAAGCAACGCTTGCGTCACCTCGGTGCGGATCGACGCCTGCCAGTCAGGACCGGCCGGCGGATAGGCTCCGCGAATGTTGTCGCTGCCCGCGGTGTGATTGAACTCGATGAATGCGGCACGACAGTCGCGCGGATGCAGTTGTACGCCATGATAGGGCGGATGGTCGATGACATTGGCGGTGCGCACGCCGAGCGTCGCCGCATGGCGGCCGCGCTCGTCGGGATCGTCGCAAGTGAAGATCGCCATGTAGCCGCCGCGATTGCCGGTGCGCTGAAGGAAACGTCCCGCCGCCGTACCATCCTGGAACGGCGCGACCACTTCAAGCAACGTTGTATCGACCGGCAACAGCGCGTTCTCGAGCCCATACTTGCCGACATGGGGATCGCGATAGCACACCTCTAACCCGAAGATCGCGGCAAGATCGCTGACCACCGGCTCGAGATGCGGAGCGACCAGACAGACCTGCCGCAGCCGCATGAAGTCTGTCATCTCAATGTCCTTTGAAGACCGGCGTACGCTTGGCAACGAAAGCTGCTGCCGCCTCTTTGTGATCCGCGGTGTCGCTGCAACGGGAATGATGCATCGCTTCGCCGTCGAAGCAGGCTTCAAGCGAGAGCGTCTCTGCGTTGTTGATGTTCTTCTTGATGTAGCCGAGCGTCACCGTTGGCCCCTGCGCCAGCGACATCGCCAGATCGCGCGTTGCGCTCTCGATCTCGGCATCGGGTACCACCCGCGTCACCATGCCGAGCGCATGGGCTTCCTGTGCGGACAGTACCGGCGACAGCAGATAAAGTTCTCGCGCCTTGGCGCTGCCCAACATCTGCGTCAGGAAGAAGGTGCCGCCATAATCGCCGGAATAGCCGACCTTGGCGAATGCCGTGGTGATCTTGACCGAGGCGCTGGCGACACGCAGATCGCAAGCCAGTGCCATCGACAGGCCCGCGCCTGCCGCCGCACCGTCGAGTTGCGCGACCACCGGCTTCTGCATCTGATGCAGAATACGTGACACCTCCATGCCACGCCGTAGCGTGGTTACTTTTTCTTCGAGAGGCGGTGGCACCTTCACAGCCGCCATCGCCTTGACGTCACCGCCGACGCAGAACGTGCCGCCAGCGCCTTTCAGCAGCACAGCGCGCACGCTCGTGTCGTCCGCAGCGCGGCGTGCCGCCTCCACCAGCCCGGCCACCATCTCGGCGTTCAGTGCATTGCGGCGGTCTGGCCGGTTCATGGTGATGGTCAGCAGACCCTGATCAAGGTCTTGCAACACGATATCGTTCATCCGGCGACTCCATTGTTATGTTGTTGGACGCGGATGCGCTGGGCCATTGGGGACCAGCGCTTCGCACCATGCTATTTCTTCACCAGCGGGCAACGCGATGCCGACAGTGGCTGGAACGCCTGATCGCCGGGCACTGTGGCCAGCAGCTTATAATCGTCCCAACGTCCCTTGGATTCGGCCGGCGACTTGACCTCGAACAGATACATGTCGTGGACCATGCGGCCGTCCTCACGGATCTTGCCGTTCTTGGCGAACATGTCGTTGATCGGCGTGTCTTTCATAATTTTCATGACTGCGGCCGCGTCGGTGGTACCGGCCTGCTTCACGGCTTTCAGATAATGCAGCACGGACGAGTAGACGCCTGCCTGCGCCGACGTCGGCACGCGCTTGACGCGTTCCATGAAACGCTTCGAGAATGCGCGCGTCTCGTCGTTCATGTCCCAATAGAACGCTTCGGCCAGGATCAGCCCCTGCGCCGTCTGCAAGCCGATGCTGTCGATGTCGGTGATGAAGGCGAGCAGCGGCGAAACCTTCTGACCGCTCTTCATCAAACCGAACTCGGCGGCCTGCTTGATGGCGTTGATGGTATCGCCGCCGGCGTTGGCGAGCCCGATGACTTTGGCTTTCGAGGCCTGCGCCTGCAACAGGAAGGACGAGAAGTCCGAGGTGTTGAGCGCATGTCGGACGCTTCCAAGGACCTTGCCGCCGGACTTTGTGACAACGTTTGCGGTGTCCTTTTCGAGATCATGACCGAAGGCATAGTCGGCGGTCAGGAAGAACCAACTGTCCAGCCCCGTCTTGACTGCTGCAAGACCGGTCACGTTGGCCTGGCCGTAAGTATCGAACACGTAATGAACCGTGTACGGGCCACAGGCTTCATTGGAGAGCCGGATCGAACCCGGCCCGTTGAACATGATGATCTTGTTGCGTGCCTTGGCAACTTCACCGGCGGCCAAAGCGGTCGCCGACGCCGCGACATCGATGATGGCCTCGACACCCTGATTGTCGAGCATGTCGCGCGCAATGTTGGCTGAGAGATCGGCCTTGTTGAGATGGTCGGCCGCGATAATCTCGATCTTGCGGCCCAACACTTCGCCACCGAAATCTTCAGCCGCCATCTTCGCGGCGGTCTCGCTGCCGACGCCGGTGATATCGGCATAAAGACCGGACATGTCGAGGATCGCACCGAGCTTCAGCGGCGGCTTGTTCTGCGCCAGCGCAGCGGTTGCCGAGAGCGCCATCACCGACGCCATAACACCCGATAAAATCGTCCTCACCTGTATCCTCCTGATACGTTTATGCTTGAGCGACACTGTTGCCGCTTCGAAACAATCATGGCGCAATGACTCGCCAGCGGCAACCGATCGCTCGTTCGCCGCGCTTTATAAGTGCGATGGAGATCCGGGAAGGCTATAGTTTTTCCATCGAACGGAATGAGCGATATCCCCGATGCGATTGAGCAACATCCCGATGCCGTCATGCACCATGCTCGTTGCATTGATCGCATTGAACCTTGGAGATGTCGCCGTTGCCACCGCCGCCAGTTGCGGCAGTGAGATGTTGGGGCAAGGCCGCGTTACGCATGTCGTCGACGCCCGAACGCTCCAGTTAAGTGATGGCCGGCAGATTCGGCTCGCGGGCATCGAGCCTCCTTCCAACTCCCCAACGGCGAAGGCGGCATTGGCTGCGCTGGTCGACAATCGCGACGTCTCACTTTGGGGCGACGATGACGCACCGGACCGTTATGGCCGCCAGCATCTCTTCGTTGCCCCCACCGGGGCCGACACGACCGTGCAGGACATGCTGCTTCGCGCCGGAGCGGCGATGGTGACTGGCACCACAGCGGCCGGGGGCTGTCGAACGGAACTCGTTGCTGCCGAAACTGCCGCGCGACAGGCTGGACAGGGCATCTGGGCCGCGCCGGACGTCATAAAAAATGCAAGGAGCCCGAGCGAAATTCTGGCAAAGCTGGGGCAGTTCACCTTGGCTGAGGGCAAAGTGGTGTCCGCCCGCCAGTCTGGCGCAACATTCTACCTCAACTTCGGACGCCGCTGGCGGCGAGACTTCGCTGTGATTATTCCGAAGCAAATGATAGGGTTGCTGGCGCGGGACGGTATCGACGTAAGAACGCTGGCGGGCCACAGGATCAGGGTGCGAGGCTGGATCGAGCAACGTGGCGGTCCGCGCATCGAGGTGCGTGGAACCGGGCAAGTCGAAGTCCTGGATCGCTCGTGAGTGGTTACAGCTGAGATGGAACCTGCCCACTTCGAAAACGCGACGAAATTTCAGGTTCCAGAGCACGATCCGATTCAATTTGGATGGATCGTCCTTTAGGATGCAACTGCGCGGCGGGATGACTGCCGAACCGCGATAGCAAAGGGCGCAGGATCGCGGGGAGACAGGATTGACACGACTGCAACGAAGGAGGCCCTGCATCCAGGGACGCGACGGATAGCGACTGTGACGAGGCAAGCGGGACAACGACACGGGATCGGCTTTCAGCGACGCCATCTGGCGGCGATTGCCTGTGTTTGCGCCTCACTCGCCTTGTCCGGTTGCGGCGACATGAGCCGCTTTCAGGTCGCCTCTCCATCAACCGAGAGGGCAGCGAAGCCGGCGCGTGTCGCGTCATCCTCTTCCGCGACAGAACGCGAGCATGAGCGTATTCTGGCCTCCTATGGCGGCGCATATGACGACCCGCGGCTGGAAAGCCTGATCACCAGGACGGTCAACCGGCTGGTCGCGGCGTCCGACCGTCCCGATCTCTCCTACAAGGTGACCATCCTCAACTCCGGCGCCGTCAACGCCTTCGCGCTGCCGACCGGCCAACTCTATGTCACGCGCGGATTGATTGCGCTCGCCAGCGATACCTCCGAATTGTCATCTGTGCTATCGCACGAGATGGCGCATGTGCTGGCGAAACATGCCGCGATCCGTGAGGACCAGGCCAAGCGCGCCGCGCTGGTGACGCGGGTGGTCAGGGAGATGGGCAACGACCCGGACATCACCGCGCTGGCGCTGGCCAAGACCAAGCTGACCATGGCGAGTTTCTCACGTTCGCAGGAGTTCGAGGCCGACGGCATCGGCGTCGGCATTTCGGCGCGGGCGCAGTTCGACCCGTTCGGCGCGGCGCGATTTCTCACCGCCATGGAGCGCAATGCCGCTCTGAAGGCAGGGCGCAGTTCGATCGATCCGCGCTCGCAGGATTTCCTGTCGTCGCACCCCGCGACGCCGGAGCGCGTGCAGAACGCGCAGGCAATCGCGCGGCAATTCAGTTCGCCGCAGAACGGCGAACGCGATCACGATGCCTATCTCGCCGCGATAGACAACATGGTCTATGGCGAGGATCCGAGCGAAGGATTCGTTCGCGGCCGACGCTTCCTGCATCCAAAACTGGGCTTCACGTTCCAGGCGCCCAGTGGCTATACGCTCGACAACACCGCGCAGGCGGTTATCGGCGTTCGCAACGGCGGCGATCAGGCGATGCGCTTCGATGTGGTGCGGGTGCCGGCGGAGCAATCGCTCGGCGACTATCTCAACTCCGGCTGGATGGAGAACGTCGACAAGAACTCCACCGAGCAACTCACCATCAACGGTTTCCCCGCCGCGTCGGTGACCGCGCGCGGCGATCAATGGCAATTCCACGTCTATGCGTTGCGATTCGGCAGCGACGTCTATCGCTTCATCTTCGCATCCCGGCAGAAGAATCTCGAGAGCGAACAGAACGCCAAGGAAACCATCAAATCGTTCCGCCGCCTGACGCTGGAAGAAATCCAGGCAGCACGGCCGCTCCGCATCAAGATTGTCGCCGTTCAACCGGGTGATACCGTCGAATCATTGTCGCGACGGATGAGTGGGGTCGATCATCCCGAGCAGCGCTTCCGGATGCTCAACGGCATCGACAACAGCGGCAGGGTCAAGCCGGGCGAGCACGTCAAGCTCGTGGTTGACTGACGGCCGGCATGAAACTGGCGTCTGCAGGTTTCCAGAATACCTCCTGATAGACGAAAGCCCGGCCTGACGGCCGGGCTTTCGCGTCTCGATGAAGCTTTCAGCCGTCGCGCTGGGCGCGATGAAACCGATCAGGCCGCTGCGTCGGTGACGGCGCTGTCGTCATCTTCGGCGTCAGCATCCGAATCGCCATCAGCGTCGGCGTCGGCTTCCGCCTTGGCGCCGCGGCGCGGACTCTTGGCGAGCTGACCTTCGATCTCCTTGACCGCCTCGGTCTCGGTGACGTGCTGAACGACCGCAATCTCGCGCGCCAGCCGGTCGAGAGCCGCTTCGTAAAGCTGTCGCTCGCTGTAGGACTGCTCGGGCTGCGATTCCGAACGATAGAGATCACGAACCACTTCAGCGATCGCAACGATGTCGCCCGAATTGATCTTCGCTTCGTACTCCTGGGCACGGCGCGACCACATCGTCCGCTTCACGCGCGCACGACCCTTGAGGGTCTCCAGCGCACGCTTGACCAGCGCCGGCTCCGACAGCTTGCGCATGCCGACATTGGCGACCTTTGCCGTTGGCACCCGCAGCGTCATCTTATCCTTCATGAAGTTGATGACGAACAGCTCGAGCTTGGCGCCGGCGATCTCCTGCTCCTCGATCGCCAGAATCTGGCCGACACCGTGAGCCGGATAGACGACGAATTCGTTGGTCTTGAAGCCCTGGCGTTGGGTCAGCACCTTCTTCGGTTCCTCAACGCGGACCGGAGCAACCGGCGCCTTCACGACCTTCGTCGCAACCACGGGCTTGCTCGGTGCGGCCTTCACCGCAGCCGGCTTGGCGGCGGCGGGCGCCTTGGCGGCGGGAGCCTTAACCGCCGCTTTGGGCGCGGCAGGCTTGGAGGCAACAGCCTTCTCGGCGGCTTTCGCAGTCTTTTTCAGCATTTCACTTCTTTTGTTCTTGGAGGATTTCGCCGCCGATGGTTTGGCGGTCGAAGATTTGGCGGTCGACAATTTGCCGGTGGACGACTTGACGGCAGCCG
Source organism: Xanthobacteraceae bacterium (assembly GCA_049647485.1). Lineage (GTDB taxonomy): Bacteria > Pseudomonadota > Alphaproteobacteria > Rhizobiales > Xanthobacteraceae > 62-47. Next base: position 849 of record JBARXT010000301.1, on the reverse strand, counting down.
ATTTAGCGGGTGAAGTCTTGGCACTCGACGACTTGGCGGATGCCCGCGCCGTCTTGGCAGACCCCCGAGCTCGGTTCTTGGGTGTGCTGCGGCTGGCCGCAGTCGACTTTCCCGCACCCTTCGAGATACTCTTTTTACGCGTTTTCTGTGACACAGCCTGTGCGCGACAAACGCTCGCGCCCCTGTTCAAGATTTTCCATGAGAACCCATCAGGGCCAAAACGGCGGCGCGAACAGGGTCCGGCTTGCTGGATGTATCTTACAATAGCACATTTCCTGCAAAAATCAATGGTTTATGCCCGTACAACGCAACCGTTGCCGGGTTTGCAGGCCAACCTTGCCAATAAGGTTAAGTTTAAACGCCTATCGGCCGCGATCGTCGTTCCGAAAAACCGCGAACAGCCCTCAAATAACCTTCAATCCCCGGTTCCGGGTTCCGGGGAGAAATACTTGTCGAACTTGCCTTCCATGCCATCGAAATCCTTGGCATCGGCCGGCGATTCCTTCTTTTGCGTGATATTCGGCCAATTCTTGGCGTGTGCCGCGTTGACCTCGAGCCACTTCTCAAGGTTCGGCTCGCTGTCGGGCTTGATCGCGTCGGCGGGACATTCCGGCTCGCACACGCCGCAATCGATACACTCGTCCGGATGGATCACCAGCATGTTCTCGCCCTCGTAGAAGCAATCGACGGGGCAGACCTCTACGCAGTCGGTGTATTTGCACTTGATACAATTTTCGGTGACGACGTAGGTCATCCAAGGCTCCGGAAACGGTCGAATTTTGAATGTTGGCGTAGCGCAGTCGGCCCCGTGCCGCAAGGGAAGCGTTGCCCGAATGGACTATGTGAGAG
>JBARXT010000300.1:0-4298 GCA_049647485.1 Xanthobacteraceae bacterium | reverse complement strand
GCCAAGTCGCTGAGCGCCGACTGATCGAGCAGGCCGGCATCGGTGGAACGTGATTTGTCTGCGGTCGAATTGTTTGGTGAAGCAATCACGAACAAAATCCCAAGAAAGCGAACATGGAAGCGAACGACAAGGAAGCGAACGAAAGATTCATCAAGCGCAGATGTGCCTGATTCAGGCTGACTTCAAGCACATGGCGGCGCCTTTTGCGGCAAATCGTCGAAGCCTTGTCGGTATCTTGGCAACGACTCGTCAATCATCCCCGCCAAGGACTTGTCAATCATGCCCGCGAAAGCAGGGCAAGTGACTTTCGATTAACCAGCCTTTTTAAGCGAATCCGGACGCGGCTCTGGCACAGTCTCACGCATCGATCGGGAACATAATCCCGGCGGGGAGACAAGACCTTGAGACGTCAAACAGCGACAGGCGGGTTCGCACCCGCAGGGTCGGGCCGCATTGCGCGGCTCGACCCCCACTCACTCCCGGTCAGCTTCGAGGCGCACGACACGCGCGCCGACGGCAACGTCCGGCACATCGAAATGCATCGCGAACACATCGTCCTGCGTCGCGCCGTTCACGGCATGCAGATGGCGATCAACGTGCGGGTGCGCGATTTCCTCGGCATCGCGATCCGCGACGGCGGCGAGACGCAGACGCTGGTGCTGATGCATCGCGATCCGTCGTTGTCGGTGCCGCTGTGCGAGATCGACGATCCGGACGCGATCAACGACACCTGGCAGACGTGGAGCGATCTCTTCGCGCTGCCGCAGCTCGTCGAGTTCAAGCGTCAGCCGGCGCAACGCCGACGCCGGCGCAACGCCATCAGCAAGCGCCGCCCGCGTTTTCTGACGCGCCGCCGCGCCGGACAAATGCCGGGCGAGCCGACGATCCACCACGGCGAATACGAGATCATCGCGCGGGATTGAGTGCCCCCCACGCACCGAGTCGTCCCTGCGCAGGGACGACTAACTAGGCCGCGCGCAGCACGGCGTCGATGACCAACATCGCGAACAGCAACAGTCCGGCGTCACGGTTGGACTTGAAGATGCGCAGGCACAGCGCGGAATCCGAAATATCGAGCCGGCGCACCTGCCACGCCAGATGCGCGGCGAAAGCCATCAGCCCGAGCGCCGCCGGCCAGCCCGCGCCCGCGAGCCACAGCGCGAGGCCGATCAATACGACAGCCGCCGAATAGAAGATCGTCAGCGCCGGTTTGGTCTTGTCGCCGAACAACAGCGCCGTCGACTTGATGCCGACCAGCACGTCGTCCTCGGTGTCCTGATGCGCGTAGATGGTGTCGTAGGCGATCACCCAGCAGATCGATCCCGCATAGAGCACCAGCGCTGCCGGATCCAAGCGCCCCAGTATCACCGCGAAGCCCATCAGCGCGCCCCACGAGAAAGCGAGCCCGAGCGTGATCTGCGGCCAGTAGGTGATGCGCTTCATGAACGGATAGACCGCGACGATCGCAAGCGATGCGATGCCGGTGAGAATCGCGAAGCGGTTGAACTGCACCAGCACCGCGAGGCCGACCAGCGCCTGCAACACCAGGAACAGCAGCGCCTGCGTCACGCTCACCTGCCCGGCCGGGATCGGCCGCGAGCGGGTGCGCTCCACCTTGGTATCGAGATTGCGGTCGGTGATGTCGTTCCAGGTGCAGCCCGCGCCGCGCATCACGAAGGCGCCGATGAAGAACAGCACGATTGTGCGTGGGAGATCGCTGACGTCATGGGCGACGCCTGCGGCGAGCGCCGCCGACCACCAGCACGGCATCAGCAGCAGCCACGATCCGATCGGGCGATCGTAGCGCGCAAGACGGAGATACGGGCGCGTCCACAGCGGTGCGCGGTTGTCGACCCAGTTGCCGACGGAATCGGCGACGCGGGCGGTTGCGCCGCTCATGGCCGCACCGTGATGGTGCGGGCCGACTTCATCGCGTCAGCACGTTGCCGCTGAGCGTATCGAAGGTGCTGCCGCCGTGCCGCGTTTTGCCGGTGGGCGTGGGCATCGACGCGGAGGAGCCCAGCACGTCGGAAAGGCTTGGGGCGGCCGGTCCGCGCGGCTGCTGCGCCTGCTGATGCGCCGCCGCGCAAACCTGCTTCTGCATCTTCGCGGTGTTCTTGTGCCCGTTCTTGAGCTGATCGGCGACCTGCGCCGGGATTCCGCATTTCTGCTGGTTGGCCTGAACGTACTTGATCATCTTCACTTCGGCCTGCGAGAAGTTGCCGATCAGTTTGCAGGCTTCGGCGGCCGGCGCGCGGCGATCGCTGGCGGCCTTGATCAGGTTGCCGCGCCGCTCCGCTTCCTTGCGCAGCGGCATGAACTCCTTCATGCAGTTTTCGGCGCCCGGCGGCGGGCCACCCTGCGGCGCGCCGAACGCGCCACCCGCGACAGGCGGAGCGCCGTTCGACGGAAACGGACTCGGTCCTGCGAGCGAAGCCGCCGGCGCACCGTTGACCGGCGGGAACGGCGAATTGGCGGCCGCGCCGTTCACCGGCGGAAATGCGGGATCGTTCTTGATGACACCGCCATTGCCGTTGACCGGCGGAAACGGCGACGGCTTCTGCGCCGGCGTGACGCCCGCCGGTAGCGGCGCGGGAAACGCGCCTTGCGCATAAGCCGGGCCCGCCACGCCAAGCAGGGCGGCGACTGTCAACGGCACGATCAGGCTGCGGCTGCTCACAGGTTCTCCTCCGGCAAATCCGACGCTGCAAGGTTCTCAAGATAGAAGCGATTTGCGGTTTCCGAACCTTTTACGGCCCCCGCACCCGCATAACAACCCACCGAATAGGGCGAGAGCGCGGCGTAATTCGCGACAAACTGGCATTACGTGGCGATGGAGTAACGCCTTTCCTGTTTTGACGACACCGCCATGGAGTGTCATTGCCGGGCTTGACCCGGCAATCCATCCATTTTCAAAGATAAATGCGCGGGTCATAGGTCAGCGGAAGCGACGCCGTTCTCCGAGCGGCTATGTCCGCGCATGACGCCATCGGAGGCGGAAGACTTTAAAGCGTTCCGACCATTGGATTTTCGAATATGCCGCTTGCCGATTTCCGCAGTCCCCGCCTGTTCGTCGATGCACCGCTGTCCGCGGGCGCGCAGGTTTCGCTGGAACGGTCGCAGGCCAATTATCTCGGCAACGTGCTGCGCCTCGGCGCCGGCAGCCCTATTCTGGTGTTCAACGGCCGCGACGGCGAATGGCGCGCCGCCATCGCCGGTGGCAAGCGGCCGGATCGTCTCGAGATCCTGCACCGGACCCGGCCGCAGGACACCCTGCCCGATCTCGCTTACGTGTTCGCGCCGCTGAAACACGCGCGGCTCGACTACATGGTGCAGAAGGCCGTCGAAATGGGCACGGCCACGCTGCAACCGGTATTGACCCAGCATACGCAGGTGAGCCGCATCAACGGCGAACGGATGCGCGCCAACGTGATCGAAGCCGCGGAACAATGCGGCATCATCAGCGTCGCGACGGTCTGCGAACCGCTCACCTTGGAACGCTATGTCACCGGGCGCGATACACGGCGATTGCTGGTATTCTGCGACGAGGCGGCCGAGGTCGCCTCGCCCGTCGCGGCATTGGGCGGCAGCGGCGCGCAAGGCCGCATCCAAGGCGGCGTTCAAGGCGGCGTTCAAGGCGGCATCGACGTCCTGATCGGTCCCGAGGGTGGATTTGCCGAAGCGGAGCGCGCCTTGTTGGTGAAGCAGCCGAATATCCTGCGGCTGTCGCTCGGCCCGCGCATCCTGCGCGCCGACACCGCCGCCGTGGCCGCGCTGACGCTGGTTCAGGCGATGCTGGGCGACTGGCAGGCTGCCTCGGGTGGCGACGCCGGGCAGTTCTAGCCTGGGCCTAATGTTCCGAAGTCGAATTGCTCGACCGTCAGCCTGAGGTGCTGTCGCGCAGCAACAGCCATAGCAAGTGGATGAGCCAACTTACGTCCTTTTCAACCTGTCTGGGGTAAACCCGAGTTAGGTGGGCGACGGTCATCTTTCGAGGCTCGCGGCTTCGCCGCGCGCACCTCAAGATGACGGCCCTGTTTCCATTCAAACCGATCATGCCCTCGTCCGGGCCGCTCTATATCCTCCTTGCTGCCGGGCGCTAAGACGTGGATGGCCGGAATAAATCCGGCCATGATGAAGTTGGACGACCTCTTTTGACTCTGAGGGCGGCTTTCAACGCTCGCCATCCCTGACCGGCAAACCAATCCGCCTCTCCCCGTTCGACCGCGACGATATTCCTTTGCGGAGATTCGGTTCCAGATTCTTCTTGCAAATGACTTTCATCTGCACCTTTAATG
>JBARXT010000299.1:0-9417 GCA_049647485.1 Xanthobacteraceae bacterium | reverse complement strand
GGGCGCCACCGCCGCATTGGCGGCAGGAGCCGCCGCTGCGGGCGCCGCGTCGGCCGGCGCTGCCAGATAGGCGATGACATCGATGCGATCCGAATCCGTTTTCAGGCCAGGGAACGGCATCTTGTTGCCGGGCACGACTTTCTGCGGATCGGCCAGATAGGCGTCGAGTTTCTCCGGCGTCCAGGTGATGCCGCTCTGCTTCATCGCGGTCGAGAAGGTGTAATTCGCAACCTCGCCGGCCTTGGTGCCAACGATATTGGCAAGGCTCGGGCCCAGCATGTTCTTGCCGGCCTGCATCGAGTGACATGCCTGACACTTCTTGAAGACCTGACGGCCACGAACGGCATCGCCGTCAACCGTTGACGCAGCGCCCGGCGCCTTCGCAACCGCCACCGGTTTCGCCGCAGGTGCTTGCGCCATCTTCGACATGTCATGGCCATGCGCATGCGGCGACGCCGCCGGAGCCGGCGCAACCGCGGCCTCGGGAGCGGGTTGAGGAGCCGCGGTGGCCGCAGCTTTCGGCGCAGGAGTTACTTTGGATTCTGTCGGCGCGGCCTTGGATTCCGCAGGCGCAGCGGCGGTCTTCGATGCCGCCGGTGCAGGCTTGGCGGCCGCCGGCTGTTCCGGCTTTGCGGATTCGACCTTAGTGGATTCGGACTTGGTGGACTCGGAGTTGGCGGACTCGGGTTTGACAGACTCGGGTTTGGCAGATGCGGCCGCAGCCGCCGTTTCCGCTGGCGCCTGCTCGCGTTGTCCTTGCGAGACACCGGCATAACCGGCCAGCGCGAAAAGAATCACGACACCGGCGACGCCGGGCAGCCAGTTCTTCAAGCTCGATCGATCAGAAGGAGAAGCCATTCCCGCACCTTCTTGCCGGCGTCATGTCATCGGCTTCTGCCAACACATCGACGCTGTTGCCCGACGACGCATTGCGTCAATACCTGCGATCAAAGCCTAGCGAATTTCCCGCATGACCGTTTGCGCTGAAACAACCACGGTCCGGTCCGAGGCCCACGAGAGTTCAACGAGAATTCAACCCCCAATCTCCGGTCGGCACAATACCGGCTTGCCGCAGGCAGCCAGTTCCCTATGCTTGCCATGCACCTGAGTGTGCGATGCACCCCGACTGTCCGGATGCCGTGTGTGCGACAAGGAACCGCGCCATGCCTTCACTGACCGAATGGAAAGTCCCGCTCGCGGCGCAGCCGCGTTCGCAGGACTATAACTTCGATCTGGAACGCGCACTCGATGCCGTGGTCGGCCTCCACGCGATCATTCCCCCCGATGCCTTCACCGCCACGACGCTCGGCACCGAACGCGCCGGCAATGGCGTGTTGATCGGTGACGGTCTGGTGCTCACCATCGGCTATCTGATCACCGAAGCAGAGTCGGTCTGGCTGCATCTGGGCGACGGGCGCGTCGTGCAGGGACACGCGCTGGGGTTCGATTCCGAAACCGGCTTCGGCATGGTCCAGGCGCTGGGTGCCATCGATCTCGATCCGCTACCGCTGGGTTCGTCAGACGCCGCGCTGATCGGCGATGCCGTGATCGTCGGCGGCGCCGGCGGCCGCACCCGCTCGGTCGCGGGACGCATCGAGACCCGGCAGCCCTTCGCCGGCTACTGGGAATATCTGCTCGACGACGCCATCTTCACGACGCCGTCGCATCCGAACTGGGGCGGCACGGCCTTGATCTCCACACGCGGCGACCTGATCGGCATCGGTTCGCTACAACTCGAACGTGAACAGAAGAACCAGCATTTCAACATGATCGTGCCGATCGACCTGCTGAAGCCGATCTTGTCCGATCTGCAATCGTTCGGCCGGGTCAACAAGCCGGCGCGCCCGTGGCTCGGCCTCTTCGCCAGCGATTTCGACGACAAGGTGGTCGTCGTCGGCGTTGCCGACAAAGGGCCGGCGGGGCGCGGCGGCATCCAGTCGGGCGATACGATCCTGGCGGTCAATGGGGACGCCGTCTCCAGCCTGGCCGAATTCTACCGCAAGATCTGGGCTATTGGCGTTGCCGGCGTCGATGTCCCGCTGACGGTCTCGCATGAAGGCATTACCTTCGACGTCGTGCTCGCCTCCACCGACCGCGCCAAACTGCTGAAAGCGCCACGATTGCACTGAAGGCTGCACCAGTGGTTCGGTTCTAACATTTGCATCCCGTCTCGGTAGGCACCCGTGCAAATGTTAGAATCAAAGAACCACTGGCAATATAAGCTTCCAGTGGAGCTTTGGATTTGACATTCGCCTCCCGAGCTTGCTGCAAGGTGGATAGCGAATGCCAAATCCGCTCCACTAGAGTTCGGCACCGTTTCTGTTAAAGGTGAAGGCCTTCGCTATTTGTCCTTGCTCGATGCGTTTCGTTGCGTCCGAACGCGCCCCAGGCACCCGTGGACCAGACCACCCTTCTCACCCTCGGCATCGCCATTGGCGCGACGCTCGGCGTCATCGTCCGGCCGTGGTCGATTCCGGAATATATCTGGGCCACCCTAGGTGCGGCGGCACTGCTCGTTCTGGGACTCCTGCCATGGCGCAACGCGCTCGCCGCTGCCGCCAAGGGCACTGACGTCTATCTGTTTCTCATCGGCATGATGCTGCTCGCGGAAGCCGCACGCCGCGAGGGATTGTTCGATTGGCTCGCCGCGCATGCCGTCCGCGCCGCCCGCGGCTCGGCACGACGGCTGTTTCTGATCGTCTACGCGGTCGGCGCGCTGACCACGATCTTTCTTTCGAACGATGCCACCGCGGTGGTGCTGACCCCCGCGGTCTATGCCGCCACGAAAGCCGCGCGGGTGACGCCGCTGCCATATCTGCTGATCTGCGCCTTCGTCGCCAATGCCGCGAGCTTCGTACTGCCGATCTCCAATCCGGCGAACCTCGTGATCTTTGGCGCACAAATGCCGCCGCTGGCGCAGTGGCTGGCGCTGTTTACGCTGCCGTCGATCGCCGCCATCCTGATCACGTTCGTCGCGTTGCGATGGACTCAGCGCCACGCCCTTTCACAGCCTGTGCATGATGGCGTGACGCTGCAACCGCTGTCGCTCACCGGCCACTGCGTCGGCGCGGCCATCGCCGCGACAGGCATAGTGCTGCTGGCCGTCTCGGCATTCGATCGATCGCTCGGACTGCCGACATTCCTTTGCGGCTTAGGCGCGACCGTGGCGGTGCTGATGATCGGCCGAAAATCCCCGCTGCCGGTACTGCGCGATGTCGCCTGGGGCGTGCTGCCGCTGGTCGCCGGGCTGTTCATTCTGGTGGAGGCGGTGGAGCAGACCGGCGTGCTGCATGCCCTCACGGAACATCTTCGCGAGGCGGCCGCAGCATTGCCGTCTCAGACCACACTGGCGTCCGGCATCACCGTCGCCCTGCTGTCGAACCTGATGAACAATCTGCCGGCCGGACTGCTTGCGGCAACCATCGGCCAGAGCGCGGACCTCTCGATGCAAGTGACTGCCGGGCTGTTGATCGGCGTCGATCTCGGCCCCAACCTGTCGGTGACCGGCTCGCTTGCGACCATTCTGTGGCTGATCGCGTTGCGGCGCGAAGGGCAGTCGATCGCCACGCGGGAATTTCTCAGGCTGGGAATCGTCGTGATGCCACCGGCACTGCTTGCCGCCTTGCTGATGCTGGCGCTGCTGCCCGTGTGAGCGAGCCGCCTCAGATGCGCGAGGCGACGACGTCGAGCCCGATGATGCGCGCCAGCGCGCGAACCTCGCGTTTCTGATCCTCGCGCAGATGCCGCAACAGCGGCGCCGCCGCCGTCTGCAGTTGCTCGGCGTCGCCGCCCGTCAACACCACTGTCCCACGCGTCGCGCCGACGGTCCGCGACTCATGCATTTTGCGGGCGAGCGCGCGCAACGCCGTCTCGACCGGCGGCCAATATTTCGCCTGCGCTTCGCTCATCCGCAGCCGATCCTTGATGGCCGCGATCTGGATGTCGCTCAACAGTGTGTAAGAACTCTGCACCGGCGGCAGGTCGGCGGCCTTGGGACGCGACAACGGCAGTGGCGGATTTTCCACCGGGGCGATCGCAGGTCCAGGGGAATCCATCTGAGGATCGACGAAAGGACTCACGGCGGCATAGGCATCGCGCAAGCGATCCGCGGGCAGTGGCGAAGGCAACGATGTGGACTGCGGACCGGGCCATGACCTTACCGCCACGCGAAGCCGATCGGTCTTACCGTCGCGATTGGCGGTCGGACTGTCGTGGCCTTCGGACGGCAGAACCAGCGCGCTGTCGCGCGCTACAACGAAACCGCCCACGGCCGCGCCAACGATGATCACGCACGCCAGCGCGAGATAGCCCACCGTCCTGGTCAAGCCCGACTCCGTCACTGCGGACGCACCTGAGACTCCCTTTCAGGTACCGGTCAGACGCAAAGTTAGCACAAACCGGATCAATTGATACCCGAAGCCACCTCCGGCGCCGCCGACGGCTCGACCGGTAAGGGCCTCATCCGGCACGACCTGCACTAGGCGGCGAGATCGTAAACTTCTTGGATATCGGCGACGATTTCCGATGCTTCCCAGATCGCGACGGGATTGACGGCCTGCAGGCTGACGGTCCAGTTGCCGCCATTGGTTCGGCGCGGCGTCCCGACGATTTCGAACTGGACGTTCCGACAAAGCGGATGCCGCTCCAACGCATGCGAGACACGTACTCTGATTTGATCAAGCGTTGCCGGCGTGCGCGACAAAAGCTGCTCAAGAACCCCGATGTCCATGTTGCACCCCCTGGGTCTCCACGGGACGGTCTGGCGCCATCCACGCGGAACAGGCTGCCAATTTTTGGAATGGAACTGGTTAACAACTGATTAACCGGCGCGGGAGCCCGAACAGTCCGCATCAGCCGAGCAGTTGTTCAAGCCGATCGCGCAACTGATCCTGATGATACGGCTTGGTCAGCCGCGGAACATCGGTCGAAACGCCTTCGGGGAGGTCCGCGTAACCGGTCGCCAGCAGTACCGGCAGCCGGGGCCGCACCTCGCGCGAGGCGGCCGCCAGTTCGATGCCGGTCATGCCGGGCATCAGATGATCGGTCATCATCAAATCGATCGGCTGATCGCTGCGCAGGATGTCCAATGCGTGCGATCCAGAGGACGCGCCTATGACCTGATGCCCGAGGTCTTCCAGCATCTCCGTGGTCGACATCGCGATCAGCGGATCATCGTCGACGAACAGGATCACCGCCGACCGCGGCTTTCTCGACGCCGCTGGAGCCCGGCTTTCGGCCACCACTGGAGCCGTCGCGATCGGCAGAATCAGCACCGCGGTCGAGCCCTTGCCGACCACGCTCGACAGGTGCAGCGCGCCACCGAGTTGAACCGCGAGTCCATGAACCATCGACAACCCCAGTCCTGTGCCCTTGCCGAGCGGCTTCGTCGAAAAGAACGGATCGATCGCCTTGGCAAGAATATCGGGCGACATCCCACTGCCAGTATCGCGCACCGAAACCTTGAGATAGTTGCCGGACGGCAGCGTCGGGTTTCCGGCCACCCGCGACTTTGCAACTTTAATGTCAATGGTGCCGCCGTCGACCATCGCATCGCGCGCGTTGATCGCGAGATTGAGAATGGCCAATTCTAGTTGATTGGCATCGATCGAAGCCGGAGGAAGATTCTCGGCGATGGCGAGCCGTAACGCGATCCGCGAGCCCAGCGATCGTTCGAGGAGTTCGCTCATGCCGTGAATCAGACCGCCGAGATCGACCGGCGCCGGATTTAGGTCCTGCTGCCGCGCGAAAGCGAGCAACCGCTGCGTCAACGACGCACCGCGCTCGGCGCCCTGCAACGCGCCATCGATCAGACGATGCAATCGCGGATCGCTCGGCACGCGCTTGCGGAGCAATTCCAGATTCCCCACCACGGCCATCAGCAGATTGTTGAAGTCGTGCGCGACACCACCGGTGAGTTGTCCGATGGTTTCCATCTTCTGCGCTTGCCGCAACTGTTCCTGCGCCTTCTCGCGCGCGGCGACTTCCTTCATCAGTTCAGTACTGCGTTCGTCGACGCGCTGTTCAAGGGTCGCCGTCAACTCGGCCAGTGCCGTACGCTCGGCCGCAAGCTGCGACAACAATCTCTCGCGCTCGATTTCGGCGACCTTGCGAGCCGTGACATCGGACGCCACACCGATCAGCGTCGCCGGTCGGCCATCGAGGCCGCGAAAGATCGAGGCATGGGTATTGATCCAATGCACCGATTTATCGGGCCAGACCGCACGGTGTTCGACGTTGTAGTCCTTACCGTTCATCACCGCGAGGTCGAAGGCTTCCCGCCGGCGCGCGCGATCGTCGGGATGAACCGCCGCCTCCATCGCCTCCAGCGGCAACGGCTCGCCCGGACGACACCCGAAAAAGGATTTGAAGGTCTCGGACGCTTCAAGTCTCCGTTCCGGAATGTTCATTTCAAACGCACCCAGCCGCCCGACGTCGAGCGCGGTTTGAAGGGTGGTCTTGCTTTCGGTGAGGTTCTGCAGAATAGCGCGAGTCTGATATTGTCGTCGCCGGCCCCGAACGGCGGAGCCCACGATACTGATTAAGGTCGTGGGATGAAACGGGCGTTCGATGAATGAGACGTTGCCGAGCAACTGCACGAACCGCGCCGCTTCCGGATCGCGCTCCGGTCCGCCGATCTGGTCCATCAACAGCACGATGGGGAAATCCGACCATGAGGGCTGTTCGTTGAGCCACGTCACGAGCGGTTGCAGGTCAGCGGCTTTGATCGCCTTATCGGAAATCACCGCCGCACCGGCGCCGCTGTCAACCTCGCGCACCAGCTGGGGAAAATTGGAGCACACATTGGCGTAGAGGCCGGCAGCGCGAATCTGCTCGGCAGCCTCCTCGGCGTCTCGCCCGTTGGGAGAGAGAATGACAGCACGCTCGGAGGAAGGGCCGGGTCTCACCGACAACATCCTTGCGAAGGATATGCGCGCTCCGCGCGGGAAGCCAAATTGCCGAAGGCCGCGAAAAACAGCCCGGTCTGACCTGAAAAAGCTCGCACGTTGAACATATCCGCACTTCTGTAGGAAAAAGGAAACGTCCGTCGTCTCAACTGGTTCCCGCGCAATGGAAGATTCTTCACCGGATCACGGATCACGCGATCATCCTCGGTCAGTATTGGCCGAGCGCCCGCCCCGCTCCTGACGCGGCGCGCGTTTACGAATGTCGGAACCAGAATCCTAGCGTTTCTCAATCACCAGGCTCTGCACCGCACGTCCGAAATAACCGTGCTGGTCGCCGAGTCGCGCCATCGCGAGGCCGGCACCATCCGGACCGATCCAGCAATCGCCATCGAGCAGAATCCAGTCACCGACCGGCGGACGGGCCAGGGAGATGGTCAAATCGGCATTGAGAAAGGTCCAATGCCTGAAATCCAGCGCGACCGAGGTGGCGTTGCTGAAGTCGGAAGCGACGGCGGCCCGCATCACTTGCGAGATTGGCGCGCCTTCCACCAGCGGACGATCGACGCGGTACCAGATCGCGCTGGAGCCCGGATGCGCGAAGCCGCCGCGCGCCGCGCGCAACGACATGCCGCTGACGAAAGGGCTGCTGGAGAAATCCGCCGGTTCGACGCGGGACTGTTCCGGCCCCGGCAAATCAATCGGCGTATCCGCGATCCCCGGCGGCAACTCCTGCACCCTGCTCCTGATCTTCAGCACCGTGGCGCGAACGACGAGGACGCCATCCGCCTTGAGCCGGACCTCGCAAACCTGAATCTTGCGGCCCTGTCGCAGCACCTCGGTCTCGATCTCGAGCGGCGCCAACGGCACCGGCCGCATCAGATCGATGGTGAGCCGGGCGATGTGCATAGGCACCGGCGTCGGCATCGCCTCTGCCGCCCATGTCACAAGGCCCGCCGGCGCCGAGCCGTGCTGCATGTCCGGCGACCACGGCCCAGCCGCATTCGGGCTGGTGATGGCGCGCCGGCCATTGATGCGGAAGATTGCATCCATGATGGAAAGATCCGGCGTCATGTCACAACGGCGGATCGACGGCCTCGTCGTATTCGCGCTTCAGGCGTCCGATCAGTTCGGCCGCCGGAACGATCTTGTCGACGCTGCCGATGCCCTGACCGCTGCCCCAGATTTCCTTCCATGCCTTCGGCTTGACGCGTTCGCCGCTGGCGTCGGTGCCGAAGTTCATCTTGCTCGGATCGGACACCGGCAGATTGTCCGGGTCCATGCCGGCCGCGACGATCGACGGCTTCAGGTAGTTGCCGTGCACGCCGGTGAACAGATTCGAATAGACGATGTCCTCGGCGGTCGATCCGGCGATCATGTCCTTGTACTTCTCGACCGCGTTCGCTTCTTTCGTCGCGATGAAAGCCGAGCCGATATAAGCGAAGTCCGCGCCGAGCATTCGCGCCGCGCGAATGGCCTGCCCGGTCGCGATAGCGCCCGACAGCGCGATCGGTCCGTCATACCAGCGCCGCGTTTCAGCGACGAAGGCGAAGGGAGAAATCTCGCCGGCATGACCGCCCGCGCCGGCCGACACCAGGATCAAACCGTCGGCGCCTTTCTCGACGGCCTTGTGCGCGAATTTCTGATTGATGACATCGTGAAAAGTGATGCAGCCCCAGTTGTGCGCCGCCTGATTCAACTCCTCGCGCGCGCCGAGCGAGGTGATCATCATCGGCACCTTGTGCTTCTCGCAGACCGCCAGATCGTGATCGAGCCGGTTGTTGGATTTGTGCACGATCTGATTGACCGCGTATGGCGCGGACGGCCGCTCCGGATGCGCCTTGTCGTAGGCCGCGAGTTCTTCCTTGATGCGCGCCAGCCATTCATCGAGCAGTGTCGCCGGCCGCGCATTGAGCGCCGGGAACGACCCCACGATACCGGCCTTGCATTGGGCGATGACCAAATCCGGCACCGACACGATGAACAGCGGCGAACCGATCACGGGAATCGACAGACGGCCCTTGAACAAGGCAGGCATGGACATTCGGCAAACCCTCTTTCTATTGATCGCGACACGTCACGCCAGTCGCGGGCGGCAGACGTTGCCAGAAATCATCTATGGAATGCAATCGGCGTCACGCCGCGATCGTTGTCTTGTGCCAAGACGCTGCGACGAACAACCGGGCGCTATTACTGGCACCATGCCCGCGTCACGAAATAATCCGTGCGGCAGGCCCCCGGCTGGGACTTACGCCCGGAGAGCAGCAACGCTTCGGCCGAACACTTCTGCGTGGCATCGGTGTCGCTGCTTTTTCCTTCCTTGTAGCCATGCGCCCGGCAGAGCGCGTCGGCCGCCGCCTTGCAGTCGGAGGCACCATCCGCGGCCACCGGGCACTTCTCCCGGCCCTTCTGCATCGAGGGAATCTTCAGGTCGAGACGAGGGATGGCGATGCCGCTGTCCTTGCCGTCTGTTACGGGCTGGTCCGCCGGGCCGGCATGAGTGGCGGGAGGCGAC
>JBARXT010000298.1:0-15756 GCA_049647485.1 Xanthobacteraceae bacterium | reverse complement strand
GCAAAACCCTTGCCACGCGGCATTTTGGTCACGCTGCCGTGGCGGTTCCCGCTCACGCAGGGCTCACATAGATTGCGCCGGGCGGTTACGCAAGCGACAGTGCGGCGCGGACCAGATCGACGGAGACACCATTCATGACCAATACAGCCGAGGGCGAGGCCGTGGACGTGGCCGCGCCGGACTTCGTCACGGTCGGCGCGGGCGCGGATGGCCGCCGGATCGCGGTGCGGGCGCGAGAAGGCAGCGCGCCGGGGCTGTTCTGGCTCAGCGGCTTCAATTCCGACATGGCCGGCACCAAGGCGGTGGCGCTCGATGCCGGGGCGGCGGAACACGGCCGCGCCTGTGTGCGGTTCGATTACTCCGGCCACGGCTCCTCCGAAGGCCGCTTCGTCGACGGCACCATCGGCCGCTGGCTTGAGGAGGCGCTGGCGGTGTTCGATCGCTATTGCAAGGGCCCGACGGTCGCGGTCGGCTCCTCGATGGGCGGCTGGATCGCGCTGCTGGTGGCGCGCGAATTGAAGCGGCGCGGCACGCCGCTTCACGCTCTGGTGCTGATCGCGCCGGCGCCGGACTTCACCGAGGACCTGATGTGGAAGGATTTCCCCGACGCGGTGAAGCACGAAATCGAAACCAAAGGGATATGGATGCGGCCGTCGGAGTACGGCGATCCCTATCCGATCACCCGCGGCCTGATCGAGGACGGCCGCAAGCATCTCGTGCTCGGCGGCAGCATCGACATCGGTTGCCCGGTGCGGATCCTCCAGGGCGCGCAGGATCCCGACGTGCCGTGGCGTCACGCCTTCCGCCTCACCGAATGCCTGCCCAACGATGACGTGGTGCTGACGATGGTGCAGGATGGCGACCATCGCCTGTCGCGGCCGCAGGACATCGCGCGGCTGCTGGCGACGGTGGGGGAGTTGTCGACCTGAGCCATTTTGAATTCGTCATGCCCGGGCATAGCCGTTCGAAGAACGGCGTCGCTTCCGCTCGCCTATGTCCCGGCCATCCACGTCTTGCTATGATGGATAAACCCGAAAGACGTGGATGCCCGGCACAAGGCCGGGCATGACGACGTTGGTTGTGAAGGACATCGCTATGAATCCCACCGCCATGCTGCGCATGTTCTGCGATGCGGTTGAAGCGCGCGACGGCAAGACTTTCGCCACGCTTTTCACCGAGGACGGCGTCTATCACGACGCGTTTTATGGCGCGTTCGAAGGCCGCGCGAAAATCGCCGAACTGATCGACGACTGGTTCTATCGCACGGCGGAAGATTTCCGCTGGGTGATGCACGATCCGGTCAGCGACGGCAAAACGCTCTACGCGCGCTACACTTTCAGCTATCGTTCGAAGCTGCCGGAAGCGAACGGCAATCGCGCGATGTTCGAAGGCGTCTCGGTGATGCAGTTGCGTGACGGGCTGATCGCGACCTATCACGAGATCGCCAACACCGCGCCGGCCTTCGTCGATCTCAACTTCGCGCCGGAGCGGATCGCGAAAATCGTCGGCCGCCAAGGCGCGGCGCTGAAAGCGCGCGACGAGATGAAACTGCATTTGAAGTAAGCTCAGGTGCGTCCTGCTTTTTGCGGAAGTAGAAGTAATAGCCGTCATGCGCGGACTTGATCCGCGCATCCATCTTCTTGGAAAATGATGGATTGCCGTGTCAAGCCCGGCAATGACGTCCCCTCAAGAGGCCGTTACGGCGGCGGCGTGCCCATCATCTGGTGCTGGCCGAGCGCCGCCACGCTCGCGGTGCCGATCGACCCCGCTTCGTCGTAGAGCCAGCATTCGCCGATGGCGACGCCGTCGGTGGCGTGGTGATTGACGACCTCGTAGCCGATCCATTCCGTCACCGGCAGCCGGTGCAGGTAGAGCGTGACGTCGCTGTTGATGTAGCCGAGGCCGCGGTCGCCGGCATTGGCGAAGGGGCTGGCGAAATCCGCGCCGACCGCGACCCGCACGAACGGCGTGATCGGCGCGCCGCCGACCACGTCCCGCACCTCGCTCATCCAGAGTTTGCGCGGGCCGACGGTTCCGATCGCACCAGTGATGCGGCGCACCGCCCACATGCCGTTCATGCCGAGGGTCGGGTCCGGCGGCGGCATGTCGTCGGGCTTCGGCGCGTCCCAGCCTGGCGGTGACCACACGGCGCCCGGCGGATTCTCGGTCCGGCGCAGCAACTGGCAGGACGCGCGCGCCATGCTGACGCCGCCGCTGAAGAACTCCGCCTCCACCACCTTGATGCGCTTGCCGTCGCGGACCAGCCGCGTGGTCACCTCGACCGGGTCGAGGCCCGGCAGGCGGAACATGTCGACGGTGAGCCGCGCCGGCATGTAGGCGTCGTCGCCGTGGCGTTCCTCGATGACGCAGGCCAGCAGGCCGACGACGACGCGGCCGTGCAGGGACTTGCGATCCCAGGGACTGACGCCGATGTCGGTTGGAATGAAGCGATCACCCTCGCGGGTGAAGAAGGGAGGATTGCTCATGGCGCCGAGCAATGCCGGGCTTGCGTCCTGAAATCAAGACGGTGGCGTTTGCGCAGCGTCTTCAGAAGTCGAGATCGACGTAGCTTTGCGAGGCGGGGACGCCGGCCAGCCATTCCGACAGCAGCGGCCGGAACGAGGGGCGCGACTTGATCCGCGCGTACCAGGATTTCGCGGCGTCGTCCTCGTTCCACGGTACGTCGCCGAGATAGTCGATTGCCGACAGATGCGCCGCGGCGGCGAGGTCAGCATAGGTCATCCGGTCGCCGGCGAGATAATTCCGGGTCCGCGCCAGCCAGCCGATATAGGACAGGTGATAGCGGACGTTGGCCTTGGCGGCGCGCATCACGTCGGCGGACGGCGCGCCGCCGCCGTCTTCCTCGCTCATGAAGCGCTTGTAGATGCGCTCGGTCACCAGCGGATTGGAGGCTTCCTCGAAGAACTTCTCGTTGAACCAGGCGGTGAGCCGCCGCACCTCGATGCGTTCGGCCATCGTCTGCGGCAGCAGGCGGCGGTCGCCGCGCGCCGCGCCGTAAACCTCGTCGAGATACTCGCCGATCAGGGCGACGCCGGGAACCGGCGGGATGCCGTCGGCGGTCAGGACCGGCGTGGTGCCGGCCGGATTCATGATCAGGAAATCCTCACGCCGCTCCCAGGTCCGCACCTCCGCCAGCGTCAGGTCGAGCCCGTATTCGCCGAGCGCAAGGCGAATGAACCGCGAATGAGGGCAGAACGGGTGGTGGAATAGCGTGAGCATCAGGTCCTTAAATAAGTTCGCGTCCTTAACAAAGCGTCTCCGGCGGCGCGCGATCGTAGGCGCGGCGGCGCGGGCCTTACTTACGCTTGAAGACGATGCAACCGAAGCGTTGGTCGGGCAGCGGATTCAGACAGGGGACTTGCGCAATTCGACATTGCGGGACATCGGCAAATCAGCGAGAAGTGCCGGCGTTTCGCCTGCCTGAAAGCGAAAGTTCCCATGATATCTGATGCCATTCGCGCGGTGGTCCTTGGCGTTGTCGAGGGGGTCACGGAATTTCTGCCGGTATCGTCGACCGGCCATCTCCTGCTGGTCGAGCGCTTTTTCGATCTGGGCGGCGACGATTTCTGGAAGAGTTTCGCGATCCTGATCCAGTTAGGTGCGATTCTCGCCATTCTCGCCATTTATTTTGTCAAATTGTGGCGGGTGGCGACCGGCATGTTCACCGATCCGGATGCGCGGCGCTTCGTCATCGGCGTGCTGGTGGCGTTCATGCCGGCGGCGGTGATCGGCGCCCTCGCCGGCGGCTACATCAAGAGCTACCTGTTCAATCCGTGGGTGGTCTGCTTCACGCTGATCGTCGGCGGCGCGGTGCTGATGTGGGTCGATCAGCTCGAGCTGAAGCCGTATCTGCACGACGCCACCGCGTTCCCGCTGCTGACCTACCTGATCATCGGTTTCGCGCAATGCGTGGCGATGATTCCGGGCGTGTCGCGTTCCGGCGCCACCATCGTCTCGGCGATGCTGCTCGGCGCCGACAAGCGCGCCTCGGCGGAGTTCTCGTTCTTCCTGGCGATCCCGACCATGCTCGGCGCCTTCGTCTACGATCTCTACAAGAGCCGCAACGACCTGACGCTCGATCACTCCTACATCATCGCCATCGGTTTCGTGGTGTCGTTCATCACCGCGATCATCGTGGTGAAGGCGTTTTTGAGTTACGTCACCCGCAACGGTTTCACGTTCTTCGCGTGGTGGCGCGTCATCATCGGCACGCTGGGCCTGATCGCGCTGGCGCTGGGGTTCTGATTGCAAAGACGCCGTCACCGTGAGGTGTGAGCCGCGTTTGCGGCGAACCTCGAAGGGTGTTGTGCAATCGTCATCCTTCGAGGCTCGGGCTTTCGCCCTCGCACCTCAGGATGACGGCCTTCAATGGTATCAGGCGCTCTTGCGCTGGAACTGGCCCTGCGGGCGGAACCGCCACAGATATTGCGGCGCGACGGCCTCGATCGAATCCGGCGTGATGCCGAGTCCTTCCAGCGTCAGCCCGGCCGCCTTCGCGGCTTCCGACACCACGTTGTCGGATTGCAGCAGCGTCACCTGATCGCGCGTCAGCGTGAACGGCGAGGGCGCGCACTGCAGCAGCAGGGCGTTGAGGCTGGCGAGGCCGAACGGCAGCGGCACCAGCGGGCGCTCGCGGTCGGTCATCGTCAAAATGATCTGGTTGATCTCGCGCAGCGTCAGCACCTCGGGTCCGCCGAGTTCATAGGTCGCGCCCGCCTTCGCCGTGCCGTCCACCGCGTCGGCAATCGCGCTGGCGACGTCGCCGACATAGACCGGCTGCATCTTCGTCACGCCGCCGCCGACCAGCGGCAGCACCGGCATCAGCCGCGCCAGCGAGGCGAAGCGGTTGGTGAAATCGTCCTCGGGGCCGAACACCACCGACGGCCGCATAATGATGCTGTCCGGCGACGCCGCGCGCACCGCAGCTTCGCCGGCGGCCTTGGAGCGGGCATAGACTGAAGCCGATTCGGCATCGGCCCCGATCGCCGAGACATGCACCACGCGGGCGCTAGCATGGGCCGCAGCCTGCGCCACGGCGGCAGCGCCCTTGTCGTGGACGGCGTCGAAGGTCTGCGCGCCGCTTTTGGCGAGAATGCCGACCAGATTGATCGCGACGCTGGCATCGCGCAGCGCGGCCGCGACCGATCCCGGATAGCGCAGGTTGGCCTGCACGGCATGGATCTGGCCGACCTTGCCCAGCGGTTGCAGGTGCCCGGCGAGTTCCGGCCGGCGCACGCCGACGCGAATGCGATAGCCCCGCTTGGCCAGCGCGCGGACGACATGCCGACCGAGAAAACCCGACCCGCCGAACACGGTGACGAGGGTGTCTGAATTCGCGGTCACGTAGGACGACATGGAATCACCTCAACCGGCCCGATGGCCCCGATGCGGCAAAGCCGCGGCTGTTTCGGCCGCTGTATAGCGGATTTGCAGCGCGCATTGCAATTTTCGGCCATGCGCCAGGGCGACGTCGCTCCTGCGGCGCGACACCCTCCATGACGCCGCGTTTTGCCGTTTGACAACTGCGCGGCCGATCCGTATCAACCGGCCCGGGCCCAGGTGGCGGAATTGGTAGACGCGCTGGCTTCAGGTGCCAGTGGCTGCAAGGTCGTGAAGGTTCGAGTCCTTTCCTGGGCACCACTCTTTTCGTGCCCCCTCTCCCATTTGATCAGGAAACGCCCGTCGCGGGCATTGCGTGATCCTCCGCCGCAATCGACGCAGGCGGCAGAGCCGCGCGCGACGGCGCGATCTCTTCCCGACTCTTGTTCCGAACTCTTGGCAAAGCGCTTGACTGGTGCGACCTTCGTGACTGGAGGGACCGCGGAGTCGATCGCCATGCGCATGTCAGCCGCTCTTTGGCTTGCCCTCGTCAGCCTGTCATCGGCCGTACCCGCCGATGCCGCCCAGCCGCTGGAGCCGGTGGCCTGTCCCGCCACTGTGGCGGACGTGACCTGCTATCGCGGCCAGGACGACAACGGCTCCTACATCCTCGCCGGCGTGCCGAAGGCATGGGAGGACGGCGTGCTGGTGGTGCATGCCCATGGCGGGCCGCGGCTTGCGCCCATCACGCCGGACTACAGCAACAAGGATTTCGAACGCTTCTCCGAGTTCGTCCGCGACGGTCACGCTTTCGTCGCCGCCAGCTATCGCCGCGCCGGCTACGGGGCGCGGATGGCGGCGGAGGATATCGAAAACGCCCGCAAGGCCTTTGTCGGCAAGTTCGGCAAGCCGCGCCGCACCATCATGCACGGGCAGTCGTGGGGCGGCGACGTCGGCGCGCGCGTCATCGAGCTTTACGCCATCGCGCCCGACGGCGCCCGCAACTACGACGGCGCGCTGCTGACCAGCGGCGTGATCGCCGGCGGCACCCGGACCTACAATCCGCGCATCGATCTGCGCGCGCTGTTTCAATATTATTGCCACAGCCTACCGAAGCCCGATGAGCCGCAGTACGATCTCGGCATCGGCCTGCCGGCGGATTCAAGACTGGACCGGAAGGAATTGCTGGCACGCTTCGTGGCCTGCACTGGCGGAAATCTTCCGGCCGCGCAACGTAATCCGGAGCAAAGCCGCGCGCTGTCCGAGATGGCGGCGCTGACGCGGATTCCCGAGCCCGCGCTGTTTTCGCATCTGGCGTGGGCGACGTTTCTGTTCCGCGACATCGCCACGCATGTCACCGGCGGCAAGAGTCCGTTCTGCAATGTCGGCGTGGTCTATCGCGGCTCCTCCGATGACGACAGGCTGAACCGCGAGGTGCCGCGCGTTGCCGCCGACCCCGAAGCGCGGGCGCTGCTGGCCTACGACAGCGATCCCACCGGACAGATCGCGATTCCGGTTCTGACCCTGCATGCGATCGACGATCCGACCGCCGCGGTGGAGAACGAGGCGGCGTATCGCGACACCGTGGCGCACGCCGGCAATGCGCGGCTGCTGGTGCAGACCTTCGCGCGCGAGCATGTGCACAGCAAATTGTCGCCGCCGCTTTATCCGGCCGAGCTGGATGCGCTGCTGGCGTGGATCGACAAGGGCGAGCGCCCGACGCCGCAATCCGTGCTGGATCGCTGCCGCGCCAAGCAGCAGGCCTATCCCGGCGACTGCACCATCGATCCCGCCTATCAGGTCGCGCCGTTCGAGAGCCGAAGCTGGCCCCGAACGCCGTGAGTGCGGACTGATCAGGATTTTTCCTTCGGTTTGGCAGTGGCTTTTTGCGGCCGGAATTTGATGCGCAGATGCCCGCCTTCGCCCTTCGCGACGTCGAAGGCGTCGGTCTTGCGCACGAGGTCGCTCAGCTTGCCGAACCCGTAGGTGCGCGTATCGAAATCTGAAAACAGCTTGGAGACTTGCTGTCCGACAGAGCCGAGCGGAGCCCAGCCGTCCTCGCTTTCGATTTGCGAGATGGCGGTTTTCAGGATCGGTACCGCCGCGCTCGGTGGCTTCAATATTTTCGGCTTTGGTGTGGTGTCGCCTGCGGATGCGGCGGTGTCCGGCAACAGGTTCTCGGTGTAGATGAACCTGCGGCAGGCCTGGCGAAAACTCTCGGGGGTTTTTTGCGCGCCGAAGCCATAGACGTCCGCGCCCTGTTCGCGTAGCCGCGAGGCAAGACGGGTGAAGTCGCTATCGGAGGAAACCAGGCAGAAGCCGTCGAAGCGGCCGCTATGCAGCAGGTCCATGGCGTCGATCACCAGCGCGATGTCGGACGCGTTCTTGCCTTTGGTGTAGGCGAACTGCTGATAGGGATCGATGGCATGTTTCTGCAGGATATCGGCCCATGACTTGAGGTGCGGGCTGGAGAAGTCGCCATAGATGCGCCGAACGCTGGCCTCGCCGAACTTCGCCACCTCTTCGAACAGTCCCTCGGCAATCTGCGGCGAGGTATTGTCGGCGTCGATGAGCACCGCGAAGCGGGCCAGCCGGTGTTGCTCGATCTTCATGGGACGGCCTCTCGCAGCGGACGAGTAAAAGGGCATGACAACCCGACGGCGCACGCCGATCAAGATATTATTTCCGTTCGTCAGAGGTTTAGGAAATCTTCAGCGATGTCCGTCAGGCTCGCGCGCGCACCGGATCGCGCGCCGAACGAGGCTGCCCGATTGCCAGAGAACGCGTGAATGGTTAAAGCCGAAACCGTGCGCCGTTCCGCGCGGGATCAGGACCGAACCAACATGACCATCCGTCTGCATCGCGGCGATCTGCCGGACCTTGGCCGCTACACCGATTCGGTGGCGATCGACACCGAGACCATGGGGCTCAATCCGCATCGCGACCGGCTCTGCGTGGTGCAACTGTCGCCGGGCGACGGCACCGCCGACGTCGTGCAGATTCCGCAAGGCGCCGCCGACGCGCCCAACCTGAAAAAGCTGCTCAGCGATCCGAAGGTGACGAAGATCTTCCACTTCGCGCGCTTCGATCTCGCCGCGCTCTACAACGCGCTCGGCGTGATGCCGCAGCCGGTCTATTGCACCAAGATCGCCTCGCGGCTGACCCGCACCTATACCGACCGCCATGGGCTGAAGGACCTTGCGCGCGAACTGCTCGGCGTCGATCTTTCCAAGCAGCAGCAGTCGAGCGACTGGGGCGCCGACACCCTCAGCGAGGCCCAACTCGCCTATGCCGCCTCCGACGTGCTGCATCTGCATGCGCTGCGCACCCGGCTCGACGCCATGCTGGCGCGGGAGAGCCGCACCGATATGGCGAAAGCCTGCTTCGATTTTCTGCCCTTCCGTGCCCGGCTCGATCTCGGCGGCTGGGAGGACGAGGACATCTTCGCCCACTCCTGAGCGCAACAGCGACAAGGAGAGCGGCAAGGCGGCGCACTCTGGTATGCCCCTGTGGCGCCTCTTATGTGATAGGTCAGGGCACGGTGTCCGCGCGCCGAGGCGGGCGCGGGGCGCGGGATTTCAACATTTGAACACAAGACTTGAGCAAAAGATTTCGCCCTTGCCCGGCGGTTCGGACGTTCGTTTCGGGTTCGCACCACTGATCTGGGGCATCCCGGCGGGATTCGGCGATATCGTCGAGACTCTCCCGTAAGTTACTGGGATCAAAGATATTCATCGTGGGCGGTCCTGACGATCGGCCACCCTCGTGATGCAGGAGGCGCGGTGTACTCGGCTCAAAGCCCGGCCTATCAGGCAGGTCTGGAGGCGCGCTTTGCCGCTGCCGCCCGGCATAGCCGGCTGGTGCGCGTGCTGCGGATCGCGGTTCCCGTCGGGGTGGTGCTGTCGCTGGCCGCGATCATCGGGGTATCCGTTTTCAACCCGTTCCGCGTCATGATGCCGGACCTGCCGGTCGATATCGACAATCTGGTGGTGTCCGGGACCAAGATCACGATGGAATCGCCGCATATGTCCGGCTTTTCGCCGGATCAACGGCCCTACCAGGTCTGGGCCAAGAGCGCGACGCAGGACCTGACCGATCCGGATCATGTCGACCTCGCGACGATACGGGCGCGGGTGACGATGGAGGACAAATCGACGGTGACGATGGATGCCCACAACGGCGTCTTCAACACCAAGGCGCAGATACTCGATCTACGGAAGGACGTCTTCTTGCAATCTTCCACCGGTTACGAGGCGCGGCTGACGCGAGCGCTGGTCGACATCAACAAGGGCACGGTGACATCGGATGAGCCGGTGGCGGTGAAACTCCTGAACGGCACGCTCGATTCGGAGCGGCTGCGCATCATCGACAAGGGCGACGTGGTTCGCTTCGAGGGCAATGTCCGCATGAACCTGGTGATGGAACAGCCGAACGCCGATGCCAACAACCCGCCGCAGGGCAGTCGAGGGGACAACAGCGGCGAGCCGGCCCACGATTCGAACACGGTGTTCAATCCGAGTCGGGATCCGCCGCCGCTGCCGTCGAAGCGGCCGTCCGGCACCAGCAAGCACAGCGGGTCCCGATGACAGCGACGGTGGCTCTATCGAATTGCGGCATTCGTCATCTGGCACGGGCCGCGCTGCGCCACGGCGCGCTGGTGCTGATATTGGCCGCGGGCGCCGGCACCGCCGCGCTTGCGCAGGGTGCGATGCAGGGCGTGCCCAACGCCATGCAGGGATTCTCGCAGAATCGCGACGAGCCGATCCAGATCGAGGCGGCTTCGCTGGAAATGGTGGACAAGAAGAAGGAAGCCACCTTTTCCGGCAACGTGAAGGTAGTGCAGGGCGACACCACCATGCAGTCGAAATCGCTGGTGGTGTTCTACGATTCCTCGAACGGCGGCGACAAGGCCAAGCCTGCCCCGAGCAAGGGCGCGATGAAGGCGGCCTCGCCCGGACCGGGCGGCGCGTCGTCGATCCGCCGCCTCGAGGCGCGGGGCGGCGTCGTGGTGACGCAGAAGGAGCAGGTGGTGACCGGCGATCTCGCGGTGTTCGATACGCGCAGCAATCTCATCACCATGCGGGGCAATGTGGTGCTGACGCAATGCAAGAACGTGCTGCGCGGCGACCGGCTGTTCGTCAACATGACGACCGGCGTGTCGCGGGTGGAATCCGACAGCGGACGTGTGCAGGGCCTGTTCATCCAGTCCGAGGGCGGCGGCTGCGGCGCGAAAGCGTCGAGCCCGGCGGCGCCGGCACCCGCGATCAAGCCGCCGATGCCGTTGCTGGGGCGATAGGATCATCGGTATGACGATCGCACGCGCAGGGCTTCGCCGGTCCGGTACGGATTTGTTCACGCCCGGTCTCTACCCTGCGGACGATAGTCTGCATGTGGGACTCTCTGCCGCGCTCAAGCGGCAACTCGCAAAGGCCAAGTGACGAGGCATGGTGGATCTGCGCGATATGTTCCGGCGAAAACCGCCGCAGCGCGGCCGGCAAGGCTTCGCACGTGCGCGCGCCGATATCACCGTCGTCGACGAGCAGTACGAGATCGGGCTGGAGCAGCCGATCGCTCCCCGCGCCGCTGCGCCGCACGTTCAGCCTCAGTCGCGGCAACCGCAGGCGCAACCGGCGCAACGACGCTCGGCCACCAGCGCACACGCGCCGCGCACCGACTATCTCGCGGTGCACGGTATCGAGAAAAGTTTCGGCTCGCGGCAGGTGGTGCGCGGCGTCAGCATCTATGTGCGGCGTGGCGAGGCGGTGGGTCTGCTCGGGCCGAACGGCGCCGGCAAAACCACGGTGTTCTACATGATCACCGGCCTGATCAAGGCGGATCGCGGCAAGATCGAACTCGACGGCCACGACGTCACCAGGCTGCCGATGTATCAGCGCGCGCGCCTCGGCATCGGTTACCTGCCGCAGGAAGCCTCGATCTTTCGTGGCCTCACTGTCGAACAGAACATTCGCGCCGTGCTCGAAGTGGTCGAGCCCAGCCGCAAGAAGCGCGAGAAGGAACTGGATTCGCTGCTCGACGAGTTCAACATTGCGCGGCTGCGCAAGTCGCCGTCGATCGCGCTGTCGGGCGGCGAACGCCGCCGCGTCGAAATCGCGCGCGCGCTGGCGACGCGGCCGAGCTACATGCTGCTCGACGAGCCGTTCGCCGGCATTGACCCGATTGCGGTGGGCGACATCCAGGACCTTGTGCGCCATCTCACCAATCGCGGCATCGGCGTGCTGATCACCGACCACAACGTGCGCGAAACGCTCGGCCTCACCGACCGCGCCTATATCGTCTATGCCGGGCAGATCCTCACCGAGGGCGACCCCGACGCCATCGTCAACGATCCCGACGTGCGGCGGTTGTATCTTGGCGAGGAGTTCCGGCTGTAAGGCCTGTCTGCCTCCAACAGGAAAAGACTGTCATGCGCGGACCTGATCCGCGCATCCATCTTTTGAGAATGATGGAAATTTGACGTGCGACCGACGCCGTCGCGGCAATGCCTGGGTTAACCACGGGTTAATCGCGCATCGGGTTTCAGCCGTATCAGGGTGTCGTCCGCTCAACCGCCGCGATCACAAATCGCGTCGTGCGCCAGCGGGCCGTGTACTTCCGGGCGCGAAGCAGCTAAGCAAGAAACGGACCAATTCACTGGAACGGTTTTTGCCTTCATGGCGCTGTCGCAAAAGCTAGAGTTCCGCCAGTCGCAAGCGCTGGTGATGACGCCGCAGTTGATGCAGGCGATCAAGCTGCTGCAATTGTCCAATCTCGACCTTGTCGCCTTCGTCGAGGACGAACTGGAACGCAACCCGCTGCTGGAGCGCGCCGGCGAGGGAGCGGATGGCGCGCCGGAACGCAACGGCGAAATCGCCAGCGATGGTGGCGAGGCATCCGCCGATGAAGCGGCGTCCGGCGACGGTTTCGAGGCGGCGGCGGATAGCGGACAGGAGGAATGGCTGAGCCCGGAACTCGGCAGCCGCGCCGAAATCGAGCGCACGCTCGACACCGGCCTCGACAACGTGTTTCCCGAGGAGCCGGCGGAAGCCGCCGCCCGCGTCGCGCAGGACGCCGCGCCCACCGCCTATACCGAATGGGGCGGCGGCGCGTCGAATGACGACGACTACAACCTCGAAGCCTTCGTCGCGGCGGAAACCACGCTCGCCGAACATCTCGCCGAACAATTGTCGGTGGCGCTGCCGCAGCCCTCGCAGCGCA
Organism: Xanthobacteraceae bacterium; assembly: GCA_049647485.1. GTDB lineage: Bacteria > Pseudomonadota > Alphaproteobacteria > Rhizobiales > Xanthobacteraceae > 62-47. Next base: position 3,201 of record JBARXT010000298.1, on the reverse strand, counting down.
TGATCGGCCGCTACCTGATCGATCTGGTGGATGAGGCGGGCTATCTGCCGCCCGATCTCGGCAACGCCAGCGAGCGGCTCGGCGCGACGCAGGCGCAAGTCGAGGCGGTGCTCGGCGTGTTGCAGACGTTCGATCCGTCGGGCGTTTGCGCGCGCAACCTGAGCGAATGTCTTGCCATTCAACTGCGCGAACGCGACCGTTTCGATCCGGCGATGCAGGCTTTGGTGGAACATCTCGATCTGCTGGCACGGCGCGACATCGCCGCCCTGCGCAAGCTGTGCGGCGTCGACGACGACGATCTCGGCGACATGATCGCGGAAATCCGCCGGCTCAATCCGAAGCCCGGTCTGCAATTCGCCAGCGTCAAAGTGCAGACCGTGGTGCCGGATGTTTATGTGCGGCCCGGCGCGGACGGCGGCTGGCTGGTGGAATTGAACAGCGACACCTTGCCGAAGGTGCTGATCAACCAGACCTACTACACGCAGCTTGCGAAAACCGCGCGCAAGGACGGCGACAAGAGTTACTTCAGCGATTGTCTGCAGAACGCCACCTGGCTGGTGCGCGCGCTCGACCAGCGCGCCCGCACCATTCTGAAAGTGGCGACCGAGATCGTGCGGCAGCAGGACGGCTTCTTCGCGCACGGCGTCGCGCATCTGCGCCCGCTCAATCTCAAGGCGGTGGCGGACGCGATTCAGATGCATGAATCGACGGTGTCGCGCGTCACCGCCAACAAGTACGTCGCGACCAATCGCGGCGTGTTCGAACTGAAGTACTTCTTCACGGCGTCGATTGCCGCGGCCGATGGCGGCGAGGCGCATTCGGCCGAAGCGGTGCGGCATCAAATCAAGCAGTTGATTGACTCCGAACAACCCGACAATATCTTATCTGACGATACCATCGTGGAACGTCTCCGCGAGACGGGAATTGATATTGCCCGGCGCACCGTGGCGAAATACCGCGAGGCCTTGCGGATTCCGTCGTCGGTGCAGCGCCGGCGCGACAAGCAGAACATGCTCGGCGTGGCGCGTGCCGCTGGTCGACCGGGTTCGCGTTAGTAGGACATCAACTATCATGCGCAAGGGCTGGTATGCGGCGAGCCGTGCCGGCAGCCGTCGCGTCATCGACTTTTGGACCTCCGCCCCAAAGGCCTACCGCATTCGATCACGTTGCTATCATCGTCGCGACATCGAACGGGCTTGATTGCAACCTCATTCATCGGAATACTCTGTCATGTGCGCGTTACGATTTTCGAATCGCGACAGCGCATGAGCGGTATCAATCCGCTCTCGATCAGGTGTGATGAATCGAGGTACGACATGAGCATTCGAGTCTCGGGCAAAAGCATCAATATCGGCGAAGCCTTGCGCGGGCGCGTCAGCGACCGCACCGAGGAAGTGCTGCGTAAATATTTCGACGGCAATTATTCCGGGCATGTGACTTTCAGCAAGGACGGCTTTGGATTCAAAACCGATTGTGCGCTGCATCTGGATTCCGGCATCACGCTTGAAGCCGAATCCAACGCGACCGATGCCTATGCCAGTGCGGACCAGGCGCTCATCCAGATTGAAAAACGACTGCGGCGCTACAAGAGCCGCCTGAAGGATCGCTCGGCGCGCAAGTCTCATGCGGCGGCGGCGGTCATCGCCGAGCGTGAGGCGGGGCCGCTTGATACGCGCAGCTACGTGCTCGAAGCGCTCGCGCACGACGATGAGAACGACGAGGAAGTGACGGCGTATAATCCCGTCATCATCGCCGAAGCCACCAGTTCGCTGAAACGCATGTCGGTGAGCGAAGCGGTGATGGAATTGGATTTCACCGGCGCTGCGGTCATCGTGTTTCAGCACGGCGGAAGCGGCCGCGTGAACATCATCTATCGCCGCGCCGACGGCAATGTCGGATGGATCGATCCACCGGAGGTGCAGCCGCGCGCATCGTGAACGCCGCGCGCCCGACTGATTGAGGCGCACAGGCGGGCGCACACTTTGCGCGCACGCAAATCATTCGCGGCTGCACCGCTTCCGATCGCAGTCGTCGAACTGCATCGGACGCGGCGCGGCCGAACGGATTCGTTTTCATGCACGGGAAAAGAAAAACATTGCAACGTCGATGCTTGGCCGGGACCCGGCATTGACGTTCTCGGCATCGACATCGCGATGGAACCCGGCGCGGCGGCATAAAACGCGATCGAACCGGACATTTTCGCGGGCCTGTTTGGACAGGTTTTATCGCGAACGCGCTTGCAATCGCCATTGACGCCTCGTAAGGCGGTCCCTATGGTCCGCCGCCTTGACGGGGGCGACCTGTAGGATGGGCCGGGGGGCGGTTGCATTGTCCGCGTGATTGGTCCATCTGATTGATCGGGTCTGAAGGTCGCGAGCCGAATTCGGACCTTAGCAGGCGTGGGTGGCGGTGCTACAATGGTTGGAACGAGTGGGCCGAAGCAACTTCGAGCGGCGTGTCTGATGTCTGTCTGAGACAGTTCTCTGTTGAAGCGGTCTCTGTCAGGACAGTCAGTGCGCGTCGCGCAAATCCAAACCTTTCACAATCTTGTTTCGCAATCGGCGGTCAAACTTCTTTCTCGGAATGCTCCATGATGATTACTGATCTGGTCGCGCCCGAGGCGATACTTCCGGCGTTGAAGGTCAACAGCAAGAAGCAAGCGCTGCAGGAACTGGCCGCGCGTGCCGCTGAACTGACCGGCGAGAGCGAGCGTGCGATTTTCGAAGTGCTGTTGCAGCGGGAAAAGCTCGGCACCACCGCGGTCGGTTACGGCATCGCGATTCCGCACGGCAAATTGCCGAAGCTCGAGAAACTGTTCGGCCTGTTCGCGCGACTTGAGCGCCCGATCGATTTCGAGGCGATGGACGGCCAGCCGGTCGATCTGTTGTTCCTGCTGCTGGCGCCGGAAGGCGCGGGCGCCGATCACCTGAAGGCGCTGGCGAAGATCGCGCGATTGCTGCGAGATCAGGAAGTGGCGCGCAAGCTGCGTGCCTCCACCGATGCGCAGGCGATCTATTCGGTGCTGGCGCTGCCGCCGGCCACGGTGGCGTAAGGCCAACTGTCATTCGATAGAGTTTCAGGTTTCGTCATGGCCGGATTTACTCCGGCCATCCACGTCTTCATGACGCAGCAAGCCCTAAAGACGTGGATGGCCGGGACATAGGCGAGCGAAGCGACGCCGTTCTTCGAACGGCTGCGCCC
>JBARXT010000297.1:0-12642 GCA_049647485.1 Xanthobacteraceae bacterium | reverse complement strand
ATGCCGCGCCACGCGGCATCGAGGACGGCGACATCATCAAGCTGTCGAACGAACGCGGTGCCTGTTTGGCAGCGGTCCGGCTGAGCGATCAGGTGCGCGAAGGCGTGGTGCAGCTTCCCACCGGCGCGTGGTACGATCCGCAGGATCCGAGCGAGGACAAGCCGCTTTGCGTCCACGGCAATCCGAACGTGCTGACGCGCGACGTCGGCACTTCAAGCCTCGCGCAAGGCTGCTGCGGGCAATTGACGACGGTGCAGGTGGAGCGCTTCACCGGCAACCTGCCGCCGATCCAGGCGTTCGATCCTCCAGTGGCGGCGGAACGTTCGCGCAAATAGCCGAGCACGACACGGTACTGTCATGGCCGGATTTATCCCGGCCCTCCACGCCTTTACTCCTTCGCCAGAAAACACGGATGGCCGGGACAAGCCCGGCCATGACGAATAGAGAAACAGTGCGGCGTTAGTCACTGACTTGTTGGCGACGAAGTTACGTGAGAACCGAAATTATCACGCCTTGCCGAAATCCTCACGCATCTTGGCCTGGATTTTCGCCATGCCGCCGATCCAGCGATCATAGTTGTCGGTCTTCTTGCGCATGTAGCCCAACACCTGCTGATGCGGCAGGATCAGGAAGGTTTCCTGCTGGATACCGTTCAGCGCGTCTTGCGCCACCTGCTCGGCGCTCAAGTTGCCGTCGCCGGATTGCGGTCCCTTCGGAAGTCCGCGCAGCATATTTGTATCGACGCCCTGCGGACACAGGATCGAGACGCGAATGCCATGCGCCTTGTGCGCGATGGCGAGGCTTTCGGCGAAACCGACGGCTGCGTGTTTCGTCGTCGAATACGCCGCGCTGCCGACTTGCGACAGCAATCCCGCCGCCGAGATGGTGTTGAGGAAATAGCCCTCGCCGCGCGCGCGCATGCGCGGCACCAGATGCCGGGCTGCATAGACATGCGCCATCACATGGATCGCCCAGCTTCGCGCCCACGGCTCGTCCGAACTGCCGGCGACATTCTCCGCCATCGGATCGAACCCGCCGCCGATGCCGGCGTTGGAGCAGAACAGGCCGATCGGCCCGTACAGCTTCTCGGTCTCCTCGATGAGGTGGCGGATGTCCTTCTCCTGCGCGACGTCGCACCTGAACGCCGCGCCGCCGACGCCCTTGGCGACGGCCTCCGCGCGGGCGTGATCGAGATCGGCAACCACCACCTTGGCGGCGCCAGCGCGGTGAAAGGTTTCGCAGAGGGCCTGGCCGATGCCATTGGCTCCTCCCGTCACGACAACGACTTTACCGGCGATATCCATGGCGGTGCTCCATTACAACGGTCAGGTCAGGACAAGGTCCAGCACAGCCGTATAATGACACGCCGCCCCAAGCAAGACGAAGCCGTGCCAGATCGCATTCTGGAAGCGCAATCGCCGCCACGTGTGAAAGATCACGCCGAGCGTATAGAGCGCACCGCCGGCGACGACGAACCAGAGGGTGAATTTCGGCAATGACGTGAACACCGCGTCATAAGCCGCAAGTCCGCTCCAGCCCATCGCCAGATACAGAAAGATCGACAGCCGGTCGAAGCGGCCCGGCAGCAACAGCTTGAGCGCGATGCCGACAATGGCGACGCCCCACACTCCGCCAAGCAACAGGATCGCCAGCAGGCGGTCGTTGATCTGCATCATGAACGGCGTGTAGGTGGCGGCGATCAGCATGTAGATCGCCGAGTGGTCGAACCGGCGCAGCCACCACTTGCGCGGCGACACCGGCCACATGTTGTAGGCCGCGGAGAAGCCGAGCATCGTGAGCAGGCCTGCTGCGTAGATTGAGACCGAGACGATTTGGGGCGTCGAGGCGAATACACCGGTCAGCACGATCAAGGCGGTTGCGGCGATCAGGCCGAAGCCGACGCCGAGGCCATGCACGATGCCGTCGGCAATGATCTCGGCGCGATCGTAGTTCCAGCGCACGGCCCCGACGGCGGCAGCGGCGGAATGCGAGGCAAATTGCTTCAACTGAAAGACCGTCATCCGAAACTCATACGTGACGCTGCAATGCCTTTGACGCCATCAAGCATAGCCGCCGTAGTTTAACCAACGATGACGCCTGCTTGACCGGTAAATGGGTCGGAAACATGGACCCACAACCAGTGCTTGATTTTGGCCGCGCAATCGCCATGTTCGCAAGGACCGACGCCCACGATTATGAAGTAACCCCGCCACCTCCGATCGGATCGTTCGATCCGCGCAAGGCTTCTAATATTAAGGCTTCCGGTTTTATGGCTTCCGGTATTTCCGACATCATCGAAGAAGCCCGCTTGTCGGCACAGGCGCTGCTGGAATACGGCAGCAATCTGTTCAATCCGACGATCCGGCTCGGAGTCACTGGCCTGTCGCGCGCCGGCAAGACGGTCTTCATCACCGCGCTGATCCACGGCCTGCTGCGCGGCGGTCGCTTTCCGGTATTCGAGCCGCTGTCCGGCGGGCGCATCGCCCGCACCGAACTCGAACCGCAGCCCGACGACGCCGTGCCGCGCTTCAACTACGAGGGCCACGTCCACACCCTGATCGACGAACGGCGCTGGCCGGCTTCGACCTCCGACATCAGCGAGTTGCGCCTCGCGCTCTCCTATCAGCGGCACAACGGTGCGGAACGAAAACTGACCATTGATATCGTCGATTATCCCGGCGAGTGGCTGCTGGACCTGCCGCTGCTCGACAAGAGCTACGAGCAATGGTCGGCGGAAAGCCTCGCGCTGTCGCGGCAAGGCCCGCGCGCCGCGCTGGCAGCGGCGTGGCACGCGCATCTTGCGACGCTCGATCCCGACGGCCGCGAGGACGAACAGGCGACGCTGACCGCCGCGAAACTATTCACCGACTACCTGCGCGCCTGTCGCGACGAACGCTTCGCAATGAGCCTGTTACCGCCCGGCCGCTTCCTGATGCCCGGCAGCTTGGCCGGCTCACCGGCGCTCACCTTCGCGCCGCTCGACGTGCCAGCGGACGGCATCGCGCCGGATCGTTCGCTGTGGGCGATGATGCGACGACGCTACGAGGCCTACAAGTCCATCGTGGTACGTCCATTCTTCCGCGATCACTTCGCGCGGCTGGATCGCCAGATCGTGCTGGTGGATGCACTTTCGGCGTTCAACGCCGGACCCGCCGCGCTGCATGATCTCGAAGCCGCGCTAGCGGGCATTCTGGATTGCTTCAATGTCGGCCGCGATACGCTGTGGAGCGCGCTGTTCCGGCCGCGTATCGATCGCATCCTGTTCGCGGCCACCAAGGCCGATCATCTGCATCGCACCAGTCATGACCGCTTGGAGGCTATCCTGCGGCGAATGCTGGATCGCGCTGCCAGCCGCGCGCAACTCGCGGGCGCGACCATCGACGTGGTGGCGCTGGCGGCGGTACGCGCTACGCGCGAGGCCGAAGTGCAGCGCGGCCGCGACAGGCTGCCCTCGATCCTCGGCACGCCGATTGCGGGCGAGCGCGCCGGCGGCGAAATTTTTGATGGCGAAACCGAGGTCGCCACCTTTCCCGGCGACTTGCCGACCGATCTCGACAACCTGTTCACCGACGAGCCGTCATTTCGCGGCCTCACCGCCACTTCGCCAGAGGAGACGGACTATCGTTTCCTTCGCTTTCGGCCGCCGCTCCTGCAACATGCCACTGGCGAAACGCCGGCGTTGCCCCATATCCGCCTCGACCGCGCACTCCAATTCCTGATCGGAGACAGGCTGCAATGAGCGGGTTTCTGCGATGAACGAACAACCACAACGCCGCCCGGCCGCGTTCCGGCTCGATGACCCGCGCGTCGTCGTCAAGGACGGCGATGGCGACAGCAGCCTGTTCACGCGCGGCGCGATCGAGATCACACCGGACCCGGACCCGTCCCTGTTGCCGGTCGCGCTGGACGAGATGCCTTTGCCGCCAAAACGCCGCTCCTGGTGGGGAACCATCTTCTGGAGCGCGGGGGGCGGATTGCTGCTGCTTGGCACCGGACTCGGCGTCAGCAACCTGATCGAGGATCTGTTCGTCCGCAGCGAAGGGCTCGGCTGGTTCGGCGCGGCGCTCGCCGCCGCCGCGCTGCTGGCGCTGATCGTCATCGTCGCGCGCGAGGCGTTCGGTCTGGCACGCCTTGCGACCATCGAGAAGCTGCATGAGCGCGCGGCCGCGACCATCGCCAACGACAGCCGCCCCGAAGCCGATGCCATCGTCAACGACCTGCTCGAACTGACACACAGCAATCCGGCGCTGGCGCGCGCCCGCGCCACGCTGGCGAACCATCGCGACGACATCATCGACGGCGCCGACATGCTGAAACTGGCCGAGCGCGAGCTGATGACCCCGCTCGACCGCGAGGCGCGGCGGCTGGTGTCGGTGGCGGCGCAACGCGTTTCCATCGTCACCGCGATCAGCCCGCGCGCGCTGATCGACGTTGCCTTCGTGCTCGCCGCCGCGTTGCGGCTGGTGCGGCAACTGGCTTTGCTCTATGGCGGGCGGCCCGGCACGCTGGGCATGATCCGCCTGATGCGCCATACCATCTCGCACCTCGCCATCACCGGCGGGATGGCGGCAAGCGATAGCCTGATCCAGCAGATGCTGGGCCATGGCGTGGCAGCGAAACTCTCGCAGCGATTGGGCGAAGGCATTCTCAACGGCCTGCTCACCGCCCGGCTCGGGCTTGCCGCCATCGACGTGACCCGACCGCTGCCATTCAACGCGCTGCCGCGACCGGCGCTCAGCGATCTTGCCAAGGATCTGCTATCGAAGCGCGAGGACAGCGCGCCGACGACGGAACCGGCGCGGATCAGCGAGCGTTGACGCCTTCATCCGCCAGCAGATGCCAGCGATAGAACGGGGTATCGGGCGGCGGCGACAGGTCCGGCGTCCATCCCTTCAGCTTGCCGAACGCGTAGGTTTCCATCGCAATACCGCGCCAGCTTCGGACCACCTCCGCCAACGGCTCGCGCTGTGCCGACGTCAAAGCCCACAGCGGATTGTCGACGTCGGACTGACGCACGACATACACCCCTGTGCGACCACGGACGCGATCCATGCCGGGATCCTTGAAACCGATGAAGCGCGCGCGCTCGTTGATTTCGATCACCGGGACGCGATCCTTCAATTCCCAGCGCAGCATCGCGTAGGTGCGATAGTCGGTGGTCGCGATCCACGTCGCGCCCACCGCCTTCATCTCCGCCTCGGCACGCGCAGCGACCTGCTCGTAACCGGCTTCCGCGCCGCCGGGATCGAGCCGGCCCAGCCACGGCTTGTCGCTCACCACGTAGTAGAAGAACGTCGCCATCACGATGGCGATTCCGGACACGACAGCAGCTGTGGCCCACGCGGCAGTCGATTTCGCCAATCGCGACTTATGTGTGCGCAGCCACCAGACATTGATTGCGGTCGCGGCGAACCCGATCGGCCATATGAACATCGGCCAGGTATCTCCGATGCGCAACGTCATCGAGCGCCACAGGAAATAACAGAGCGGTAGCGCCACGGCAGTCGACAGGAGAATCGCGACGCCATCGCGACGCCGATAGCCGCGCCATAGCGTGAATCCCACACCCGACAGCACCACCGGGAACAGGATCGGACCGACAAGGCTGAACTGCAAGCCGAGAAATTCACCGAACCGCGCCCACGACAATGGCGGCGCGACGGTGGCGCGGACGAACTGGAACTTGAACGACGCCCAATCGTGCATGCCGTTCCAGATCAGGACCGGCGAGAACAGCGTAGCCGCGATCAGCACGGCCAACCACGGATAAGGGCTGAGCAGCCAGCGCCGCCGCCAATCCGGCACCACGACGAACGCGGCGACCGCAGGCAGCAGCATCAGCGCGGTCAATTTCGACAGCAACGCCAGCCCGCCGAACACGCCGGCCAGCAGCCACCAGCGGCCGTCGTCGGTTTCCGCCACGCGGACCAGCGACCACACCATCGCCACTGCGAACATGATCAGCGCGGTGTCCGGCGCGACTTTCGCCATCAACAATCCGTAATAGACCGCGGCTTCCGGCAGCAGCACTGCCAGCACCACGGCCCGCCAATCGCGCGTGATCCGCCGCACGATGTCAGCGAGAAAAAGTTGAGTGACGAGCATCGCGACGATGCCGCCGAGACGAACGCCGAGCGTGGTATCGCCCAGAATCGCCGTACCGAAGCGGATGAACCACGCGATCAGCGGCGGATGGTCGAGGAACGACAGCACGCTCTCTTTCGACCAGGTCCAGTAGTAGGCTTCGTCCGTGCGCAGATCGATGGCGCTGGCGTAGATCAGCCGCAGCGCGGTCATCAGCGCGATCAACAGCACTAAACCGCAGAGCTTACGGCGACTAACCCCCGACGTAGCTTGACGATCGCGGTCCATGGAAGCGGTGATCATCGGAGGGCCGTTCCGGCACACATGTCATCCGGCCCTTTTGGGAAAGATCTGCTTTCGCAGGCTTGCCGAGCCTGAGCCGCTTTGTTTCCGTTTCCGCCAGCCCTGTCAATCGCATCGCGGTCAGCCGCCCCATTCACAGCGGCCCATGGCGTGACGGATTGAGTCCGACTAGTATTGCGGCACTTCCGGCATCTTTTTTAATCGACGACCGAACTCTGGCAACCCTCGAACGGCATGCCCACGCCCGCCATCGCCCCACTCGTGAAGTTCAGCCGCGGCATTGGCGTGCGCCAAGTCCGCCTCACCTGCGGATTGATCCTGTTCGCCTATCTGGTCAGCCATTTCCTCAATCACGCGCTCGGCATCATCTCGCCCGAAGCGTTGGCGACCGGCGCGATCTATCACACCACGTTCTGGCAATACCTGCCGGTTGCACTGATCTTCTATTCCGCCGCCATTGTTCATATGAGCCTCGGCATCTGGTCGCTTTACGAGCGGCGGGAATTCCGTTGGCGCGGCATCGAGCCGCTGCAACTGGCGCTGGGCCTGTGCATCCCGGTGATGATCATCTCGCACATCATCGGTATCCGCCTGAGCCAGACCTTGTTCGATACCGAGAAGCTCTATCCTCAGGTTCTTTATAGCAACTGGGTTACCTCTTCGAGCCGGCTCTGGCTGATGCTGGCGGTTATCAACGTCGCCTGGGTCCATGGCTGTATCGGCCTTTATCTATGGCTGCGGCTGAAACCTCTGTTCAAGGCAACCGCACCGTTCTGGTTCGCCTGCGCCGTGCTGCTGCCTGCGCTTGCGATGCTCGGCTTTTATCAAGGCGGCCGCACCGTCGCGCAGCAAAGCCAATCGCAGCAATGGCGAGCCGACAGTCTGACGCCACCTCACGTCGACACGGCACCAAATCAGCAATTCCTCGATCAGGTCGTCACTTACTTCCTGACTGGATATCTCGCCCTGCTCGGCCTGATGATCGTCGGCCGTGGGGCACGGCTGCTGAACGAGCGGCGCGGCGGACTCATCAAGCTGTCCTATGACGACGGCAGGACCATCCGGGTGCCGCACGGCCTGACCGTGCTCGAAGCCAGTATCCGCAACAAGGTGCCGCACGCCAGCGTTTGCGGCGGCCGCGCGCGATGTTCCACTTGCCGCATCCGCATCACCAGCGACCTCGATGGATTGCCGCCGCCCTCGAAACGCGAGACGTTCGTGCTCGACCGCGTCGGCACCGCAGACGATCCGACCATCCGCCTCGCCTGTCAGTTGCGGCCGGTCGCCGACCTGTCTTTCGTCCGCATGTTCGTTCCACACATTTCGGCGACCGATCAACGCCGCGCCAATCCGCTGCGGACCGGCCAGGAACGCTACCTCGTCAGCATGTTCATCGACATGCGCGACTCGACCAAGCTGGCGGAGAAACTGTTGCCGTTCGATACGGTGTACGTCGTCAATCAGTTTCTCAACGTGGTGTCGCAGGCGGTGACCGCTTCCGGCGGCCAACCCAATCAGCTCTATGGCGACGGCCAACTGGCGCTGTTCGGACTGACCACCGACCCGCAGACCGCCTGCCGTCAGGCGCTGCGGGCCGCCGCGCGCCTCGCCGCCAATGTCGACGATCTCAATCAGGTCCTGGTGCACGACGGCCGCGAGCCGATCCGGTTTGGCGTCGGCATCCATGGTGGCGTGGTGATCGTCGGCGATATCGGGAACAGTGACCATATGGTCTTTACTGCGCTTGGCGATGCGGTGAATGTTGCAGCGCGTCTGCAAGACATGACGAAGGCTCTGGGCTGCGAAACCATCCTGTCCGAGGAGGTTCACCAGAGAGCTTCACTGCCGCCCGACGCCCTGGCGGCGCAGGACGTCTCCATTCGCGGCCGCGCGGGGATGATGCAAATCCGCACCGTGACCAAATCAGCGTTACTGGCGCGGCTTCTCGACAACAAGCCGGCTCCAGCGGCCCTCGCGTCACGCGGATGACCGCGCGGCATCCCACTTATCTTTTTGTTTGCACACCATGTTTTCTGGTCGGGGCGCTTCGGAGACATTTGTGCTTCGATCCGGCCCCGCCATAAAAACTCAGGCTCAGCGCAAGCTATCGCAGGGTGGCAGTATCCGCCGAGGCCCGCCCCCGACGACGATCGGATCGACACACTCATGCTCTGGCAGTGCCTGTTTGGCGCCAAATGACCCGCTCAAGCGCCGGGTGCGTTTGGGACTATCAAGATCGATATATTCCGCGTATCCTCCCCGCCGTCGGAGAAGCCGGTTTCCGGGGACCGACTGCTTGTTATCGTTTTATCCTGCGGAGACGACCTAATGGCTAAAGGTACTGTGAAGTGGTTCAACCCGACCAAGGGCTACGGATTCATCCAGCCCAGCAGCGGCGGGAAGGACGTGTTTGTTCATATTTCGGCGGTTGAGAAGGCGGGCCTATCGACGCTCAATGAAGGACAGACGGTCGAATACGAAGAAGTGGCAAATCGCGGCAAGACCTCGGCGGAGAACCTGAAGGTCTGATTGCTGCGTGTCTCTTTGCGCTTAGCGCATACTAAAGGTCTGGTTCAATCGCCATTGAACCAGACCTTTTTCGTATCGACCACGTTTCGTATCGATCATGACGTCCCGGACATTGCAGGACGATCGGCGACAAACCAATGCGCGATCAGTCCTGTTTGACCCAGGCGGCAACCGGTATCACGTCCGGCTTCTGGCCGTAGCCGCGCGGCCACAGATCGACCACCCATTCGCCGCGTGTCGCGCGCTCGACCAGGACGGCGGTGTTGTGCGGGGTCTGCAACGCCACCACGTTGCCGCGATAATGCGGATCGCCGACGTTGTGGAATTTCAACAGATTCCAACTCTGCAGGATCAGCAGAAGGCTGGTGGTGTTGCGGGTCGTGTCCCAGCAATCGAAATTATGCGCGTCGTTACGCGCACGAAAATCAGCGCGCGCGACACGTTTGTCGGTTCCGAGAAGAGGACCGACGCGGCGATCGAACCAGACCACCGCCTTCTGCACCGCGGCCCGTTCCGCAATCGCTGACGATCGCCCGCCGGCCATGATGTGCGTCAACGTCCGACGGTCGGCGGCCGAGAAACTGAACGTCTCACGACGGCGACAAACAAAGCCGTAACATACTGTCATGCTGTTGGCAGACGGCGGGAAAATCGACACGGAACTGTAGAGTTGAGCAACCGGCGCGCTGAGCGATGATGCGTGTGACGGCGTGCCATGACAGATGGCCATCGCCGCAACCCATACGCCGAGCCATGCCACTCGCACCGCACCGTGCACAGCAACACCGGAACGTCGCGACCTCCTCTGATCCGTCACATACGCCATCACCAAAACCCTTGGGTCCCGTAGCCCCAGCCGACTCCACAACGCTAGCGAACGGCTCCAGTTATGCCAATACGGTCCGGTCAATGCGCGCATCTTCGATCCGGAGCGTGGCACGGCTGCAATAGCCGGCCTCACATTGCGTCCAACCACCCCACAATTTCCGGGACGCGAACAATGCCGCCGCCTCATCAGAACGGTTGCACGGGCGGCATAACGCGGATCAAATGCCACCTCGAATCCGCCGCGATGAGCGGAGCCGCCGGCCCCGGTCCGGCATGAAAACGACGGTGCAGTGCGACCATGGAAAACGGTATCTTCGACGGCCTCAAGGTTCTGGATTGTGCAAGCTTCATCGCGGCGCCCGCGGCAGCAACGGTGCTGTCGGATTTCGGTGCCGACGTCATCAAGATCGAACCGCCCGGCGCCGGCGATCCTTATCGCAACCTGCCCAACCTTCCCGGTTATCCCATCAGCAATCAGAACTATGCCTGGATGCTGGATGGACGGAACAAGAAAAGCCTCGCGCTCGATCTCTCCAAGCCGGATGGCCGCGCCGTATTGTATCGGCTGGTGAAGGAGGCCGATGTCTTCATCACCAACTTTCCGCCGGCGGTCCGCAAGCGGCTCGGCATCACCTACGACGATATCGCTCCGCTCAACCCGCGGCTGATCTACGCGTCCTTCACCGGCTACGGCGAGACCGGCGAAGAGGCCAACAAGCCCGGCTTCGACAGCAATGCATGGTGGGCTCGGTCCGGCCTGATGGACCTAGTGCGCGCCGACGAGGAAACCACTCCGGCGCGCTCGGTGGCGGGCATGGGCGACCATCCCTGCGCCATGGCGCTGTATAGCGGCATCGTCACCGCACTCTACAAGCGCGAGAAGACCGGCCAAGGCTCACACGTCAAATCCAACCTGATGGCCAACGGCGTCTGGGCCAGCGGCGTGCTGGCGCAGGCCAAGCTGTGCGGCGCCCAGTTCCAGCCGCGACGGCCTCGCGAAAACGCACTGAACGCCGTCACCAATCACTACCGATGCCGCGACGGCCGCTGGCTGATCTTGTCGCTATTGAACGAGGACAAGCAGTGGCCCGCGCTGGCCCGCTGTCTCGGCCGGGAAGATATGATCGCCGATCCGCGCTTCGCGACCAAGGCCGAACGTCACGCCCGGTCGCTTGAATTGATCAAGATATTCGACGGCATCTTCGCCACGCGCGACCTTGCCGAATGGCGCGCCGCGCTGGACGGCAATGGCCTGGTGTTCGGTGTCGTCGGCATCCTCGACGACATTCCACAGGACCGGCAGATGCGCGAGAACGACGTGCTGATCCCGTTCGAGGGCGAAACCACGCTGACCATCAACAGCCCGATCTGGATCGAGGGCAGCAACAAGCGGCAGCCTCGGCTTCCGCCGAAGGTCGGCGAACACAGCGACGAAGTATTGCGGCAGGCAGGCTACGCCGAAGACGACATCCGCAACCTGCGCGGCTCCGGCATCATCGGATAGAGTACTTTCAGATGAGTGGGCGGATGCGCCTATTGGCGCATCCACAACCAGCCAAGCAGGATGACGACGGCCGCAGCGACCACCGCCCAGGTGCTGAGGCGAATGTTGCTTCCGACCCGTCGCGCGTCTTCATTTTGCGCGATCTGACGGTCGCGTTGCTCTGAGTCCCGCTCGACGTCGTTCATCGCTGTTCTCCCGCAGACGTACCAACGAAGCACATGCCCATGCGTTCCGGGTGGTCCGCACCACCGATCACCTGACACGACAGCCCCTTCGCGCATGTCCACGACTGGAAGCTGCGATCCGCTGCACCACGCACACGCGCATCGTAGCAATGCGCGCCCCAACCGTCATAATACTCGGTCCCAAGAAGCGTCGCATCGCCGCGCAATTGCGGCCGGCTGGAAAAGCCGCGCGAAAAGTCCGGCGCGCGTCCGTGACGGAAGGCTTTCAGAATATCGCGACGGCGCGGCTGATCGCCGATGAAGTGCGGCGAAACTGGCACATTCGCAACGGGGATTGACGTGGGCGACGTCGAGTCAACTCCGGGAAAATGAAACCCGCCGATGCCTCGGGTTTGATGGCAGCCCACGCAGGTGATGTCGTTCAATCGGCGCTCGAAGCCGGCGACGGAACGAATGTTCTCGAATGCGACGTCGTTGTCTGCCGCCATCTTCAACGCAGCGACGACGTCGCGGGTGCTGAATGTTGCCTGCTTATCGGTGCTCGCCGATTGCACCAACCCGAATTCCGGTTGCAGGTTCGATCTCACAAATCCCAACGGCGTCGAAGCGATCACCGAGCGTGCGAGAAATTTCTCCGGCACGAGAAGCGTTCCGCTATCGAACGCGCGCAATTGCTCAGGCTGCAACAGCCATTTCGCGAATTCGGCTTTGAGGTTGGCGTCTGCAAGAAGATGGTCGCGATCGATTTGGTTTTCGAGCGGCGCCTCGTCGAATCTTTGTGCTGCCCGATCGTATCGAAAAACCTTCATCAGATAGTCAGTTCTGAACGCGCGCGATTCCGACTTTGGCTGATGACCGACCTGCAGATTCAGTTCGATCCGGATCAGTTGTGACAGTTGAAGCAACGCAGGCGGCCCGTCCGCTTCAGTCAACCGGCGGACGAGCGCGGTTCCTGTCTGCGTTTCATTCCGCAGCGCCAACCATCGTCGCGCGATTTCTGCGCAGGCGGTCGTGCGCGATGCAGCGTCATCGGCTGGATTTGCCGCGGCCAGCACAACGTTCAAGGTCATCGGCAAACGGATTGGCTCGCCCTCGGGTGGTTCATTCCGAACCAGCCGATAGATCAGCCGTATCTCGCCGCAGGTCGCGGGGGAAACGAATGCCCGATCCATCCGATTGACGATTCCCGCCAGGGCGAAACGCGTCCGC
>JBARXT010000296.1:0-9850 GCA_049647485.1 Xanthobacteraceae bacterium | reverse complement strand
TGATGGTCCCGGATCAGCGAAGCAACGCTTCGCGCTGCATCGCATCCGGGACACAAATTTCCAATGATTCCCGCGTTCGAAAGACGACCGAACTCAGCTTCCCGCGTTGGCGAGGCTGGCCGGTCTGTTGCCGCCGAGATTCACGTCGTCGAGCAGCGACGACGATACCGAGGGGACCTGCTTGCCGTTCGACGCCTGCGAGACGGCCATCCGGGTCTTGTTGAACACCGTCGCGGCATCAGCCGCCGGCGCCTTGAGGTTGTTCAGCAATTCGGCCACCACAAGGCTGTTCTGCCCGTTGGCGTCATCGACCACCTGACCCGGCGCCGCCGACGACAGGATCAGCGCGTTGTCCGGCGCATTGATCGGCGCGAGGCCGTGCGAATAGGATCGGAAGCGACGCTCATACGGATTGCGACGCGAGGCATCGACCACCACCAGCTTGGCGCGCGCACCGCGCTGCTTCATGGAGGCCAGCACTGATTCAATGCTGGTGCCGTCACGGCGGACATCGGATGCCTTCCAGATCGCCGCATCGACCGGTATCATGTAACTCTCACGACCGACCTGCACACCGTATCCGGCGAAGAACAGCATCGCCACCGACTCCGGCCGGACCTTGGCCTTGAGCCGTTCGACTGCGCCGCGCATCTCATCTTTATCAGCGTTTTCAACAGTTTCGACGTCGAATCCGTCCCGCTGCAAGGCTGCTGCCAAGGCACGCGCGTCATTGACCGGTTGCGCCAGCGGCGCGTTGGCATCGGGATAGAGGCTGTTGCCGATCACCAGCGCCACCTTGCCGGCACCGTTGGCGGCCGGGGCAACGGCGGCAATCTTGGTGGCGTCGGCGGCGCGCTTGTACAGGGCAGCGTGGGCGCCGATCGCAAGCGACAGGGTCCCGATCATGACTGCGAGCAGGACGGCCGACCGGCGTGATACGCGAAAGTTCCGTATTTTCATAGCCGTACAGGGTCCCGTCATCATCCGTCGCGACGTCACGCGCGCGCCGGTACTCGCATCGGTTCGTGGATCGAGAAGGTCTTGAAGATCAATTGTGCTCGATTTGCGGCACTGCGGTATAACAAAGCGTTACCGTCTTTCAGGCCTTCGTGACAACCCCTCGATTATTTGTCGAACACAGCCTTGCAAGCTGCGCTCAGACTGGACTTCTGCTTGCGCATGCAGGCGGTGATGCCGTCGATGTTCGGGATTTCGCTGCTGCAGAGGCGGAAAGCGTCCGGGGTGCAGGCAATGCGCTGCTCGTTGGTGTAGGCGTTCGCCGCCTGAGCGAAGATCGTGAGGGAACCGGCCACCGCCAGGCTGGTGAGGACGGCGCGAATGCTGAGCTTGCTGGACATCTTCGACATGACACTCTCCCTGGGCTGTGGGCCGTTCCGTCTGGATTGGCCGCGTTTGATCCCCAACCATGCTCCCGGCCGCGCTTCTCCACAGTGATAGACATCACATTTGAAATGCCGACCGCTTCGTGACAGCTTTCACGGACTTGCGAGCCCCGAAACGAGCGTCGCCATGCGCGCCGCATCGGGGAAACGGGGCCGGGGCAAACAGGGCGGACAATCATTGACGGATGTGCGGTATTTCGCCGGCGCCACCTTCCGTGCGCTCACGGCCAGCAAGGATGGTCCCTCGCTCTATGACGTCTGCGATCCGCTGTTGCGCAGCGCGGGCGGCCGCCCTCCGCCGGGCGACGCCCATCTCGCCAAGTTCTATCGGACTGCCCTGGGCAATCCGGCGCTGCGGCCGCTGCTGCGGCGGGCGGGCCTATCCGAACTGCGCAACGCGGATCGTCTCGAGGGACTTCGCGCGGCGCTGACCCGCGCACGCGACGACAGCAATCCCGATTGGGCCACCATCGGCCAGCCGATTGCCGCGCTGGTCGATACCTTGCAGTTGTGCCATCCGCAGCCGAAGCCGTTCGCCGCGCCGCGCGCCGCGCCGGCCATGAGCGAGATCGACGCGGTGATCCGCGTCTGCGGCCAGCATCTGCTGCGCTCCTATGCGAAGAACGGTTTCCTGCCGACCTACGCCGCCTTCAACCTGATCGGCGATCCGGATGTGCGCGGGGCGGATTTTCTGGCGGCGCTGACCGGCCTCGATGCGCGCGGCTACAAGAATTCGACACTGCTGTTCAATCTGGCGCGCGTGTTCATCGCGCGCTCGCCGGCGGCGCGTCTCATCAATCCGCCATGGACCGGCATCGCCGAGCCGATGTGGGAGCCGGTGCAGATCCGCCATCGCTCGGCCTACTACGATGCGTTCTTCATCGAGGCGCTGCTGAGCTATCTCGAAACCGGCCTCGCCTTGCCGGACGAACATGCCCCGGCGCGCGCGGCGATCGACGCCATGGCGGAATTCTGCCTCGGGCCGAGCCGCGAAACCGTGCGCGGAGGCGACGGCCAAAATTTCGACGTCATCACCGCGCTTGCGCCTGCGCCGCATCCGCGCTTCAGCCGCTTCTTCGCGCAGATCAAGCAGGACCTCGGCTTCGGCATCTACGTACCGGACTGCGACACCACCGCCTGTTCCTTCTCGGCCGCGCTGCAGGCGGGCCGCAGCGATCCGCTGCTCGACCAGCCGTTGGTGGACTTCTACGCCGGTTATCAGGTGACGCACGGCGCCAACGAACCGCAGGTCACCGTACCGCTCAACGATCACGTCGACTATCGCGGCGGCATCGTGACATGGATCGACAACCTCAAGGGCGACCGGCCCTATGGCAACGATCTCGATCCGACGCTCAATCTCGACGTGCTCGAGGTCTCCTTCCGCAATTGCGCGCGCTGGAAGATTATCGAGACACCATCACGGCTCGCCGTCATCCACGGCATCGTCGCATTCCAGCGGCGGCTAACGGAGAGCGGCGCGTTCGCCGATCCGCGCTCTCACATCTATTACCTGCCGGAATTGTATTGCGCCTATTTCGGCCGATGCTACGCCGCCTTCATGGCACTGCCCGAAGCCGCGCGCCGCGCCATCGATCCCGACGACGCGTTCGCCTTCATTCGCGAGAAGGTTCTCGTCTACGTGCGCGACGACCTGATCGCGCACGAGATGAACCCGTTCGACGCCGCGCTGGCGTTGATCGCGCTCGGCCATCTCGGTGCGGAACGCGCAGTCTTCGCGGCACCGCTCCACGTGATCACTCGTCAACTCGGCGAAGGCGGGAAGCGCGGACCGTTCAGGGCCTATGAGTGGAACAAGATGAAAACGCCGACGCGCATTCTGGTCGGTGGCCCCGAAGTCACTTCGGCCTTCGTGCTGATGGGCCTGGCGCTGGCGCGACGCGCGATGACGATCTCGTGAGCGATTCCAATATTGCGAATGGCCTCCGCGCCTTGCGCGGCCGCACGATGGCCGCCAGAATGTCGCAGCATGACCTCTGCAAGCGGCCATCGTTGATGCTCAAATCGATTTCCTTCGCTGCCGCGATGATGACGTTGATCGTATCGACCGTCGCAGCGCGCGCCGCGGATGTCACCGGCGTGCCGAAAATCCAGACCGCCGATCAGATCAGCATCAACAACATCCGCATCAAGCTCGCCGGCATCGACGCGCCCGCGCTTCAGCAACTGTGCCTCGATGCCAAAGGCGCGCCATGGAAATGCGGCATCGCCGCGCATGACGCATTGGCGGGCTTCGTCGGCAACAAACCGTGGACCTGCCACCTGATGCGGCTCGACCGTCGTGCTCGCACGCTGGCGAAATGCACCGTCGACGGCGAGGACATTCACAGGTGGCTGGTGAGCAACGGCTGGGCGCTGACCTTCCAGCGCAGCGGGCACGCTTACGATGCCGACCAGAAGCAGGCGCAGGCTGCTAATGCCGGCCTGTGGCAGGGCGCATTTTTCGCGCCGGCGGATTGGCGGGTTCGCAAGAAGCACGCGGCCATTCTCGGCGCCGCAAAGCCGAAGGAAAACGTGCGCCGCCTGCTGCTGGCATCCGCCTCCGGTCCGTTGCCGCCCTCGCCCGCCTGTCGCATCAAGGGCAATGTCAACCGCTCGGGACAGTGCATCTATCATCGCCCGACCAGCCGCTGGTATGCCCAGATCCGCATGAAAGTCAGCAAGGGGACGCGCTGGTTTTGCTCGGTGGAAGATGCCGAGGCCGCGGGCTGCCGCGAAACCAGGCGATGACAGCGTCGCCCGCGCGTGCGACCTTGATACTCCATGCAAGAGGCCCGCGACCTGACGCGCAAGCGCACTGCCGACATGCGACCGCGACGACGACATCGCCGTATGCGACAGACGGTGTTGCTGTCGCTGGTGCTGCTCAGCCTCTACGGGCTGATCGCCTACATGCTGCTGCCGATCCTGTGGACGCATTACGAACACCAGAAAGGCCTCGCCGGTCTGCCGATGGTGACGCGCACCGCGCAAGGCATTCCGGGCGATCCGATCAATGTCGGCCTGATCGGCACCCGTGACGACATCGCCTGCGCGATGCAGGAAGCCGGCTGGTCGCCCGCCGCACCGATCTCGATCCGCTCCAGCATCGGCATCGCCGGCAGCGTGATTTTCCGCCGGCCCTATCGCGATGCGCCGGTCAGCAATCTCTATTACCTCGACCGCCGCGAAGATCTCGCTTACGAAAAGCAGGTCGGTGGCAGCGCCGATCAACGTCATCATGTCCGGCTCTGGCGCGTACTGGATCGCGGGGCGGAAGACCGTCCGGTCTGGCTCGGTGACGCGGCCTTTGATCGCGGTGTCGGCGTCAGCCGCTATACCGGCGCCGTCACCCACCACATCGCACCCGACATCGACGCCGAGCGCGCGACGCTTGCAGCCGATCTCGAGGCCGCGGGAATGGCGACCGCGAAATATCAGGTCACCGGCGTCGGCCCGACGCTGGCCGGCCGCAACGGCGGCGGCGATCCCTACTACACCGATGGCGAGGTCTGGATTTTGCGGCTTGTCGAACACTGTCAAAAAACCGCCGGGCCGACCGTGAACATCGCCAGCCCGCTCGCCATCCAGCTCAAGGACCAGATCTGGCAGGCGGTCGCCCAGACGTTGGGTAAATAACTGCGTGTGGCCGATGAGCCCCGCGCCCGCCGTGTCCATGTTCCGTCCCGATATCGGGCATTCGCCGGAAAGGCTTTAATTCGCAGGCTCGCCGTGCGAAGCATGACGCGCTGCAAGAAGAGGATAACCGATCATGGTCGTTCGCGCGGGGCGGGAATTTCTCGCCATCCCCGGCCCCACCACGATGCCCGACGAGGTGCTGCAGGCGATGCATCGCCCGGCGCTGGACATCTATTCCGACGAAATGGTGCAACTCACCGACGGCCTGCTCGGCGACCTCAAGCGGCTGTTCCGCACCGTCGGGCGCACTTACATCTACATCGCCAACGGCCATGGCGCGTGGGAAGCAACGCTGAGCAACACACTGTCGCGCGGCGACAATATCCTGGTGCTGGAAAGCGGCCGTTTCGCCATCGGCTGGGGTGAGGCCGCCGCTGAAATCGGCGTCGAGGTCGAGGTGCTCAAGGGCGACCTGCGCCGCGCGGTACGCCCCACTGAGGTCGAGGCACGGCTGCAGCAAGATACGCAACGCACGATCAAGGCTGTTCTGGTGGTGCAGGTCGATACTGCGTCCGGCGTCGTCAACGACATCGCCGCTATTGGTCGTGCCATCAAGGCCGCCGGCCACGAGGCGCTGTTCATGGTCGACACCGTCGCCTCGCTCGGCTGCATGCCGTTCGAGATGGATGCGTGGGGCGTCGATGTCGCCATGTCGGGATCGCAAAAGGGCCTGATGACGCCGCCCGGCCTCGCCTTCGTCGCCGCCAACGATCGCGCGCGCGAGCGGCATCGCCACGCCGGCTTGCGCACGCCCTATTGGGACTGGACTGCACGCGAGGGACTGGAGCACTACCGCAAATATGCCGGCACCGCGCCGGTGCATCTGCTGTTCGCGCTACGTAAAGCGTTCGACATGCTGTTCGCGGAAGGGCTCGACGCATCATACACGCGGCATCGTCTGCTGGCGCGCGCGGTGCGCAGCGCGGTTGAAACCTGGGCGCAGGGCGACGTGCTCGAATTCAACATCCGCGACGCGCTCGAGCGATCCGACACCGTCAGCACCATCCGCGTCAGCACCGGTTACGATCCGGTGGCGTTGCAGGCTTATTGCAAGGAGAAGTGCGGCGTGGTGCTCGGCACCGGCATCGGCGATCTCTCCGGCAAGGCGTTCCGCATCGCGCATATGGGCCACGTCAACGCGCCGATGATTCTCGGAACGCTCGGCGTGGTGGAGATGGCGCTACGTGCGCTGCGGATTCCACATGGCGAGGGCGGCACCACCGCCGCGATCCAGTCGCTGGCCGATGCCGTGAGCACATGAACAGGCGAATGCACTCGATGAACGAACAGACCACCAAAGCCCCTCTCGCCGACAAGCGTCCGCAGTCCTTCACGCTGCACGGCACCACGCTGACCGACGACTACGCCTGGCTGAAAGCCGACAACTGGCAGGACGTGTTGCATGACCCCACCGTGCTGCCCGCCGACATCCGCGCTTATCTCGATGCGGAGAACGCCTACACCGAGAGCGTGCTGGGCGGCACCAACGGTCTGCAACGCCGCCTCGTCAAGGAAATGCGCGGCCGCATCAAGGAAGACGATTCCAGCGTGCCGTCGAAGGACGGGCCGTTCGCCTATTT
The DNA here is from genome assembly GCA_049647485.1 of Xanthobacteraceae bacterium. GTDB lineage: Bacteria > Pseudomonadota > Alphaproteobacteria > Rhizobiales > Xanthobacteraceae > 62-47. Next base: position 3,168 of record JBARXT010000296.1, on the reverse strand, counting down.
CCGCAAATATCGCGAAGGCGGCCAGCATGCGATCTTCGTCCGCACGCCGCGCGACGGCGGCAACGAGGAAATCATCCTCGATGGCGACGCGCTGGCGAAGGATACCGATTACTTCAACTTCGGGGACGCCAGCCATTGCTGGGATCACACCCTCGAAGCGTGGAGCGCCGATACGCGCGGCTCGGAATACTTCACCATCCGCGTGCGCGACTGGGCGACCGGGCAAGACCTGCCCGACGTAATCGAGCAGACCGATGGCGACGTGGTGTGGTGCAAGGATTCGCGCGCGTTCTTTTACGTCAAGCTCGACGACAATCATCGGCCGATGCAGGTCTTTCTGCACCGGCTCGGCACAGCGCAGGCGGACGACAAGCTCGTCTACGAGGAGAAAGACTCCGGCTGGTTCACCCACATTCATGAGAGCGCCAGCGGTCGCTTCGGCGTGATCGCCGGTGGCGACCATGAAACCTCGGAACAGTGGCTGCTCGATCTTGCAAATCCCGATGCGCCGCCCCGACTGGTCGCGGCGCGCAAGGAAGGCGTGCAGTATTCCCTCGCCGATCGCGGCGACGAACTTTTCATTCTCACCAATGCCGACGATGCCATCGACTTCAAGATCGTTACCGCGCCGCTCGCTTCGCCGTCGCGTGACAACTGGCGCGATCTCGTTCCGTATCGTCCGGGCGTGTACCTGATCGACTTCGAATTGTATTCGGGCCATCTGGTGTGGCTGGAACGCGCGAATGCGTTGCCGAGTATCGTCATCCGCGATTTGGCCTCCGGCAGCGAACACAGCATCGCCTTCGACGAAGCCGCCTATTCGCTCGATACCCATGGCGGCTACGAATTCGACACCACCAACCTGCGCTTCTCTTATTCGTCGATGACGACGCCATCGGAAGTCTACGACTACGACATGGTCAGCCGCGAACGCGTATTGCGCAAGCGGCAGGAGATTCCGTCAGGGCACAACCCGGCCGACTACGTCACCACGCGCATCATGGCGACCGCGCAGGACGGCGCGCAGGTGCCGGTGTCGCTGCTGCATCGGACAAATACAAAGCTCGACGGCAGCGCGCCGCTCCTGCTCTACGGCTACGGCTCTTACGGTCTTTCGATTCCGGCATCGTTCTCGACCAACCGGCTGTCGCTGGTCGATCGCGGCTTCGTCTATGCCATCGCACATATTCGCGGCGGCTCCGACAAGGGCTGGGGCTGGTACCTCGACGGCAAGCGCGAGAAGAAGCCCAACAGCTTCGACGATTTCGCCGCGAGCGCGCGCGCGCTGATCGACGCGAAGTATACATCGGCGAAGCGCATCGTCGGCCACGGCGGCAGCGCCGGCGGCATGCTGATGGGCGCGGTCGCCAATCGCGCCGGCGATCTGTTTGCCGGCATCGTCGCCGAGGTGCCGTTCGTCGACGTGCTCAACACCATGCGCGACGACACGCTGCCGCTGACGCCACCGGAATGGCCGGAGTGGGGCAACCCGGTCACCAGTGAGGCGGCGTTCCGCTCCATTCTCTCCTATTCGCCCTACGAGAACGTCGCGGCGAAGACCTATCCGGCGATCCTCGCGATGGGCGGGCTCACCGATCCGCGCGTCACCTATTGGGAGCCGGCGAAATGGGTCGCACGGCTGCGCGCCACCATGCGCGACGGCGAACCGGTGTTGTTGCGCACCAACATGGGCGCGGGCCATGGCGGCGCGTCGGGCCGCTTCGACCGCCTCGACGAGGTTGCCGTGGTCTATGCCTTCGCGCTATGGGCGGTCGGCCTCGCAACGGATACCGAACCAGCATAACCGTCGACACTCTCTTCTCTAAGCCGCAAGGATCGCCGCTTTGGCACATTCGTCTTCGACCGCACCATCCGCGACGCAACCCTTCATGGAGGTGCTGCTTGGCCGACGCCAAAGCGTGCCGCCGGTCTGGATGATGCGGCAGGCGGGACGTTACCTGCCGGAATATCGCGAGTTGCGTGCCAAGGCCGGCAGCTTCCTCGATCTCTGCTTCACCCCGGACTATGCCGCCGAAGTGACGCTGCAACCGATCCGTCGCTTCAAGTTCGATGCCGCGATCATCTTCTCCGACATCCTGGTGGTGCCGCACGCGCTCGGCCGTTCGGTTCGTTTTGAAGCCGGCGAAGGGCCGCGGCTCGATCCGCTCGACACGCCGGACCTGATCGCGACACTGGCGACGCAGGCCGACGACGGCAAGCTCGCGCCGGTCTACGAGGCATTGCGCCGGGTGCGGCGCGATCTCGACCCCTCGATTGCGTTGATCGGATTCTGCGGCGCGCCATGGACGGTCGCGACCTACATGGTCGCCGGGCGCGGTACGCCGGATCAGGCGCCGGCGCGGCTTCTGGCCTATCGCCATCCAGAGGCGTTCGCACGCATCATTGACGTGCTGGTGGAAACGTCGATCGACTATCTCGTCAAGCAACTCGCCGCCGGTGCCAACGCGCTACAGATCTTCGATACCTGGGCCGGCGTGCTGCCGCCACGCGAATTCGAGCGCTGGTCCATCGAACCGACGCGCCGCATCGTCGAAGGTGTCCGCAAGGTTGTTCCGGATGCAAAGATCATTGGCTTTCCCCGCGGCGCGGGCGCGCAGTTACCGGCATACGTCGCGCGAACCGGCGTCGATGCCGTCAGCATCGACTGGACCGCGGAGCCGGCGCTGATCCGCAGTCAGGTACAGAATCATGTTGCGGTGCAAGGTAACCTCGATCCGCTTGCCTTGATCGCCGGCGGCGACACTCTCGACCGGGCGGTCGACGATGTGTTGACGAACTACGCCAATGGCCGACTGATCTTCAACCTCGGTCATGGCATCACGCCGGAGACGCCGATCGCGCACGTCGAACAGATGTTGCGACGAGTGCGCCGCAGCGCGCGCTGAGCGCGACGAACCGAGCGGTCGTTCCTTCCATTTCGATTCCGGTGCGAGCGCGACGCGCTCGCACATCGACCATGCGCGTCGATGCCGATGTCCATCGACCTTCGTTGCATGCTTTCGCACACCCGCGCGGCTTCGTCGCAGCCGCGCGTGCGAAGAATTAAATTCCTGATCCGCCTGTCTTATTAGTCATTGTTCTAATATCGGCGCGACGCGATTTCGACCAAAGTGAAATTGACAGATAGCTCTGGGAACGGCTCCAAGG
>JBARXT010000295.1:0-2684 GCA_049647485.1 Xanthobacteraceae bacterium | reverse complement strand
CCGCGATCCTGTTCGCGGCGATGCGCGGCGAGGACGCACGCGCCATCGATGCGATACTGAACGGGCCGCCGCCGCGCAGCGTCAAGGGCCTGCGGCTGGCGCGAATGCCCGACAACGAGCGCGACGTCTGCGAGCCGGCGGTGCTCGACGCCTACGACGCGTCGCTGGCCCAACTGGCCGATATGGGCGCGGAGATCGTCGACGCCGTGCTGCCGTTCCGCATCAGGGATTTCGGCGCGCTGACGGGACGCCTGATCGCGGCGGAAGGCTATTCGTTCCTCAAGGAGATCATCGACGATCCCGCCGCCCCGGTGGACGAAGCGGTGCGCGCACGCTTCGCGGTGGCGCGGACCATGACAGTGACGGACTATCTGCGGCTGCTGCGCGAACGCGAGGCGATGAGCGTGGCTGCCGACGCGGCGCTGGCCGATGTCGATGCGCTGTTGACGCCGACCGCGCCGATGACGGCGCATCCCACCGCCACCGCCGAACAACACAACCTCGTGCCCTCGCACTTCACACGCATGGTGAATTTCATCGGCCGCTGCGCGCTGGCGGTGCCGAACGGCTTTTCGCCGGCGGGCCTGCCGACCTCGCTGCACATCATCTGCGCTGCCAACGAGGAAACAATGGCGCTGCGCATCGGCCGCGCCTATCAGGCCGTGACCGACTGGCACCGCCGCGCGCCCTCGCTTGAGGCTGTGGGGTAAACGAATGCGAACCATCAGGATCGGATCCGGCGCGGGCTATTCCGGCGATCGCATCGAGCCCGCCGTCGAACTCGCGGAGAAGAGTGACATCCAGTATCTGGTGTTCGAATGTCTCGGCGAACGCACCGTGGCGCTGGCGCAGCGTGCGCGGCTGAAAAATCCCGACGACGGTTTCGATCCTTTGCTGGAAGCGCGGATGCGCGCGGTGCTGCCGGCTTGCGCGGCGAATGGCATCAAGATCGTCACCAACATGGGCGCGGCCAATCCATGGGCGGCGGCGCGCAAGACCGCGCAGATCGCGGCGTCGCTCGGGCTGTCGCGGTTGAAGATCGCGGCGGTGATGGGCGACGATGTACTGGAGGCTTGCAAGCAGCACGACCTGCCGCTGATCGAGATCGACGGCACCTTGAAGACGCTGGGCAACCGCATCGTCTCCGCCAATGCCTATCTCGGCGCCGAGCCGATGGCGGCGGCGCTGAAGGCCGGCGCGGATATCGTCATCACCGGCCGCGCTTCCGATCCAGCGCTGTTTCTCGCTCCGATGATCGATGCATTCAATTGGGAAATGGACGACTGGAATTTGCTCGGGCGCGGCACCGTCGCCGGGCATCTGCTGGAATGCGCCGGGCAGGTGACCGGCGGCTATTTCGCCGATCCCGGCTTCAAGGATGTCGCGGGGCTGGCGCGGCTCGGCTTTCCCATCGGCGAAGTGAGCGAGGACGGCAGTCTCGTCATCACCAAGGTGGAAGGTTCGGGCGGTGAAGTATCGGCGCGCACCTGCAAGGAGCAGTTGCTCTACGAGGTGCATGACCCGGCGCGCTACATGCAGCCGGACGTGATCGCGGATTTCTCGCAAGTCACGGTCGAGGAAGCCGGTCCGGATCGTGTGCGCGTCTCGGGCGGGCGCGGCACAGAGCGCCCCGACACGCTGAAAATCTCGGTCGGCTATGTCGACGGCTACATCGGCGAGGGGCAGATGTCCTATGCCGGACCGGGCGCGGAAGCCCGTGCGCGGCTGGCGCTGGAGATCGTGCGCGAGCGGCTCAAACTCACCAAAGTCGAGGCCAGCGAATGGCGCTTCGACCTAATTGGCATCGACGCGCTGCACGGCGAACGGCGCTCGCAGGGCGGCGCGCCTTACGAGGTGCGCGTCCGCGTTGCCGGCCGCACCGATACGATGGCGGAAGCGGTGCGGATCGGCGACGAGGTCGAGACGCTCTACACCAATGGTCCTGCCGGCGGCGGCGGCGCGTTCAAGTCGGCGCGCGATATCGTCGCGGTCGCCTCGGTGCTGCTGCCGCGCGAACTGGTTGCGCCGCAAGTCCGTTTCGTGGAGGCGTGAATGGCGAAGCTGCGTGACATTGCTCATTCCCGCACCGGCGACAAGGGCAACATCTCCAACATCTCGGTGATCGCCTTCGACGCGCGGCATTACCCTGTGCTGTGCGCGCAGGTGACGCCCGCGCGCGTCAGAGCGCATTTTGACGGCATCGTGTTCGGAGAGGTGGTGCGCTACGAACTGCCGAATATCGCCGCGCTGAATTTCGTGCTGGATCAGGCGCTGGGCGGCGGCGTGACGCGGTCGCTGGCGCTCGATGCGCATGGCAAATCGCTCAGTTCTGCGTTACTCGATCTGGAAATCGAACTGCCGCCGGACCATGATCGCGGCGCCGCCTAGAACAGCCCTTCCTCCAGCGAGTTTGCATGATGTTGAACACTCCGACCCTCGATTCCCTTGCCGCCGATCTCGAAGCCGGGCGCACCACCGCCCGCGCGCTGGTGGAGGATTGCCTCGCTAAAATCGCGGACACGAACGGCGAGGGCGCGCGAACCTTCATTCACGTCGATGCCGAGGGCGCGAAGGCCGCCGCCGACGCCATGGACAAATTGCGCAAGGCTAACGCTGCGCCGTCGCGCTTCGCCGGCATTCCGGTGTCGATCAAGGATCTGTTCGACATCAAGGGCCAGCAGACC
>JBARXT010000294.1:0-38455 GCA_049647485.1 Xanthobacteraceae bacterium | reverse complement strand
GGCGCGGCCTGATCGTTGAGGATCAGACCGACACGCGCGCGTGGCTGGTACAGATGCTCGGCACCGCCTTCAACGGCATCGCCGTCAGCGAGGCCGCGACCTTTCAGGCCGCGCGCGACTGGATCGCCGCACAACCGCGCACTTTCGCCGAACCCGATGCCAAAGCCGTCCACGATATCGCCCTGATCGACATCGGCCTGCCGGACGGCAACGGCATCGACCTGATCCGCATGCTGGCCGATGGCCATCCGCAGATCCTGCCGGTGGTGACCACGATCTACGACGACGACGCGCATCTGTTCGACGCCATCGCCGCCGGAGCGAAAGGCTATCTGCTCAAGGACCAGCACGCCGACACGCTGGTCGGTTACCTGCATCGCATCGACATGGGCGAGCCGCCGCTGTCGCCCTCCATCGCGCAACGAATGCTGGCCCATTTTTCCAGGCGCGGCACAATCGACCCCAACGTCGATGCCGAGGCGGCGCTGACGCCGCGCGAACTCGACATCCTGCGGCTGCTCGGCCGAGGATTACGGGTGGCGGAGGCCGCGCGCGTGCTGGGGCTGACGCCGCACACGGTCGCGGGTTACGTCAAGACGGTCTATCGCAAGCTCAACATCTCCTCGCGCGCCGAGGCCGCCATCGAAGCGGTGCGGCGCGGACTGGTGTGAGGGGTATTCGTCATGGCCGAGCTTGTCCCGGCCATCCACGTCTTTCTTGCTGTCATGGGTCAAGACGTGGATGCCCGTGACAAGCACGGGCATGACGTGCTGATAACGATTGGCCGATTATTGGCTACATATCGCCGGTTTTTCAGAACGATACCGCCGCCTTAATGAATCCCCACGCCGAGCAGGCGCTCGATCAGGGCGCGGTCGGTGCGTAACGCGTCCGGCGCGCCGGACCACACCTCGCGGCCGCGCTCGAGGATCAGCACGCGGTCGGCGAAATCCAGCGCACGCTCGATCTGCTGTTCGACCAGCACCACGGTGACGTCGCCGGAGGACGCGAGCCGCGTGATCATGTTCATCAACTCGTCGCAGATCACCGGCGCGAGCCCTTCCAGCGGCTCATCGAGCAACAGCACCGACGGCTTGCCCAGCATGGTGCGCGCCATCGACAGCATCTGCTGTTCGCCGCCGGACAATTGGCCGCCGAGATGACGCCGCCGTTCGCCAAGGCGCGGAAACATCTCATAGGCTTCGTCGAACGCGGAACGCGCGCGGCCCTTCAAGCCGGCGGCGAGATTTTCCTCGACCGTGAGCGAGGCGAAGATATCGCGGCTCTGCGGCACATAACCGACGCCGGCCAGCGCCCGCGCCGAGGTGCGGCGATGGGTGATGTCGGCCTCGCCGATGCGCACGCTGCCGGCGTGACGCGTCGAGAGCCCCATCAGGGTCGCGAGCAGCGTGGTCTTGCCGACGCCGTTGCGGCCGAGAATGGCGAGCCGCCCTCCGGCCGGAACATCGAACGAAATGTTCTGCACGATCTGGGTCGGTCCATATCCGGCGCTGAGGCCGGCGACCTCAAGCCGGGCGGCGGGCATCGGCATAACTCCCAAGATAGGCGCGGCGCACTTCCGGATCGGCGGTGACGGCCTGCGGCGTGCCTTCGAAAATGAGGCGGCCGTTGGCGAGCACCAGCACGCGCCTGGCGAAACGAAATACGAGGTCCATGTCGTGCTCGATCATCAGCACGGCGATGTCCGCCGGCAACCGCTCGATGGCTTCGAGGATCTTCGGCGCTTCGTCATGCGGCACGCCGGCGGCGGGCTCATCCAGCAACAGCACCTTCGGATTGAGCGCAAGCCCGATGGCGAGTTCGAGCAGGCGTTGTTGCCCGTAGGCCAGTTGCGACACCGCGATGCGCGCCAGATGCGCGATGCCGAGCGTGCCGAGCAGTTGCTCCCACTCCGCGCGCACCTCGGGCGCATCGGTTGCCGCCGAGAAGAAACGGCGGGTGATGCCCTTGCGCTGCATGATCGCCAGCGCGACGTTGTCGGCGGCGGTGAGCGTTGCGAACAGCCGCGTCACCTGAAAGGTGCGCACCAGCCCGCGTTGCACCCGCGCCGGAATGCCGAGCCGGGTGATGTCGTCGCCTTCGAGATGCAAGGTGCCGGAGGTCGGCGCAAGGCCGCCCGAAATGACGTTGACAAGCGTGGTCTTGCCGGCGCCGTTGGGACCGATCAGCGCGACGCGATCGCCCGGCGCAAGCCGGAACGAAATGTTTTCGTTGACGCGCAGACCGCCGAAAGCGCGCGAGACCTTGTCCAGAGCAAGCAGGTCGGTCATGCCCGCCCTCCCCGCTTGAAAACTTTCGACCACAGCACCGCGACGCCGTGCGACAGGCCGCGCGGCGCGAACAGCACGATGGCGATCAGGAGTAACCCCACCAGCGTCATCCAGTGAAACGGATTGGTGGCGGAAACGATATGCTCGAAAATCTGGAACACGACGGAGCCGAACAGCGCGCCCCACAGATTGCCCGCGCCGCCGAGCACCAGCATCACCAGCACTTCCGCGGAGCGCTCGAACGACACGCTGTCGAGGCCGACCACGCCGGCCGTCATCGCGTTCAGCGCGCCGCCGACACCGGCCACCGCACCCGACACCGCATACATGATGACGAGGCGCGGATAGACCGTCGCGCCGATCATCTGCGCGCGCAGGTCGTCATCGCGGATGCCACGGCACAACAGCCCGAACGGCGAGCGCACGAAGCGCAGCAGCAGCACGAAGACGACGGCGAGCACGATCAGCGAGAACACGAACGCGGTGCGGCTGTACATGTCGAAGCGAAACAAGCCCAGCACCGGCGCTGGCGAGATGCCGCCAAGACCGTCGCTGCCGCCGGTGACCGACGACAGCTTGTTGGCGAGGGCTGCGACCAGTTGCCCGAATGCGATGGACAGCACCAGTTGCGGCAGCCCACGAAAGCGCGTGATCAGCGCGCCCGAAATGACGCCCATCACAGTGCCGGCGACGATGCCGACGCCGAGCAGCAGGATCGGTTCGCGGATGCCGCCGATGCATGCATTGCCGACCGCATAGGCGCTGACGCCGAACAGCGCGGCATGGCCGAGCGTGGCGACGCCGCAATAACCGGTGACGAGATCGAGCGACAGCACCAGCAGCGTGATGCCGATCAGCCGCGTCAGGAACGCGAGATCGTCGGGAAACAGCAGGAAGCCCAGCAGGCCCAGCGCGGCGATGCAGGCGACGCCCATCAATTCGGCGGCGAACGGAAAGGCGCGGTCGGATGTCTTCGCCAATGTGGACAGGCTGCTCATGTCAATGCGCCCGCCCGAACAGGCCGCGAGGGAACAGGAAGGCGATGACGATCACCGCGAGATAGAAGAAGAACTCGCCGTATTCCGGCGCGAGATATTTTCCCGTGGTGTCGGCGAGGCCAAGCAGCAGCGAGGCCGCGAGCGCACCGGCGATCGACCCCGCGCCGCCGACCGAGACCACGACGAGGAACGTCACCATGTAGCGCAGCGCGTAGAACGGCTCGATCGGCAGCAGTTCCGCGCCGACCACGCCGCCAAACGCGCCGAGTCCGACGGCCAATGCGAACGTCGCCGCATAAATCCATTCGGTGCGAATGCCGAGTGAATCCGCCATGTCGCTGTTGTCGACCGAGGCGCGCAGCCGGATGCCGAACTCGGTCTTGTCGATCAGCAGCCACAGCGCCAGCGCGGTGACGACGCCGCAGGCGATGACGAAGACGCGATGGGTCGGGATCATGCGGAAGCCGATGTCGAGCGGACCGCTCAATGCGTTTGGCAGCGGGATCGCCTTCAAGGTCGGCCCGAAGATGAAATTCGACAGGCCGATGATGACGAAGGTGATGCCGATGGTCAGCAGCAGTTGCGTCAGCGCGTCGGACTTCCGGTAGATGCGACGGTAGAGCAGGATTTCCAGCGGGATTGAGATGATGATGGTGCCGATCACCGCGACCGCGATGGCGAACCCATAGCCGACGCCGAGATCGCGCATCGCATAGGAGGCGAGATAGCCGCCGATCATGGCGAAGGCGCCGTGCGCCAGGTTCACCACGCGCATCAGGCCCATCATGATCGACAGGCCGATGGAGATGATGAACAGCACCATGCCGTAGGAAATGCCGTCGAGGCCGATGCTCAAGATCGTCTGCATGGTCTCATTCCGTGAGCGAAGCTGCTATCGACCGAATACGGCGAACGGCGGCGGCCCGCAACAACGAAAACCGCCCGGCGTAAGAACCCATAGCCACAGGTCTCTCCACTCCATCGTCATGGCCGGGCTTGTCCCGGCCATCCACGTCTCACATCATTTAAATTCGATAAAGACGTGGATGCCCGCGACAAGCGCGGGCATGACGGAGGAAAGGTTTGTCGCCGGCGTCGCTCCGCCTTCGCGGGGACGACACCGTGTTTACTTGCTGCTCAGGGCCCAGTCGGGCTGTGCCTCGAAGGTCTTGGTCTCCTTGTTGATGAGCTTGCCATCGACCTTCTCGACCGTGCGCAGATAGACGTTCTGGCGGATGTGCCGGGTGTCCGGATCGATCGACACCGGGCCGCGCGGGCTGACCCACTTCATGCCCTTCACCGCATCGACCGCTTTCGCCGGATCGCGCTTGCCGTCGGTCGCCTCGATCATCTTGTAGATGACGCGGGCGCCGTCATAGGCCGCGACCGAGGTCATGGTGATCTCGTCGAGCTTGCCGCCGTCCTTCACGATCTGCGCGATGAACGCCTTGTTCTCCGGCGAGTCGTGCGACACCGCGTAGTGATAGGTCGAGAGGATGCCGATGCCGGCGTCGCCGATGGTCGGCAGGTCCGGCTCGGTGACCACGTCGCCGGTCGACATCAGCTTGACGCCCGCGACCTTGAGGCCGTTGTCGATATACGCCTTGACGAAGCCCAGCGTCGGCGGGCCGGCCGGCAGGAACGTGAAGATGGTATCGGCGCCGGAATCCTTGATCCGCTGCATGATCGGGCCGAAGTCCGTGGTGTTGAGCGGCATGCGGATGGCTTCGACCACCTGACCGCCTTCGGCCTCGAAGGTCTTCTTGAACGCGGCTTCGGCATCGATGCCCGGGCCGTAATCGCTCACCGCGATGGCGACCTTCTTGGAGCCGTTGGTCTTGGCGACCTTGGCGGCCGGCACGGTGTTCTGCCACATCGTGAACGAGGTGCGCACGATGTAAGGGCTCTTCTGCACGATGGCGGAAGTAGCCGCGTTCATCACCACCAGCGGAGTCTTGGATTCATCCAGCAACGGTGCAATCGCCATCGCGTCGGGGGTGAAGTAGACGCCGGCGAGATACTGCACCTTGTCCTTGACCAGCAGTTCCTGCGCCAGCGCCTTGGACTTCGCCGGGTTCGGCGATTCCTCGTCGCGATAGATAAACTCGATCGTGTGATTGCCGACCTTGTTGCCGTGCTCGGCGACCCAGGCGTCGATGCCCATCTTGAAGTTCTTGCCGAACAGCGCGTAGGGCCCGGACATCGTGCCGATCACGCCGACCTTGATCACGTCCGCCGATGCGCCGCCGGTCATCAGGCCGATGGCGACAGCCGCCGACAGCAATGTTGCTGACTTTTTCATCGCACTCCCTCTCCTTGTTTTTGTGTCGTTGTCGTTATGGCACGCCGCGGGTCGTTCGTGTGAACCCGCGTGCATCAAAACATCTCGAAGTATTCGCGCTGCTCCCATTCCGTCACCTCGGCCTGGAAGCGGTCGATCTCGGCATTCTTGATAAAAACGTAGTAGTCGACAAGCTCGGCGCCCATCGCCTCGCGGAAGAACGGATCGTCCTTGAGCGCGAACACCGCCTCGCGCAGCGATTTCGGCAGCAGGCTGGCCTTGGTCTCATAAGGCGTGTCGGCGTCGGGGCCGGGATCGAGCTTGCGATCGACGCCGTCGAGGCCGGAGAGAATTTGCGACGCCATGTAAAGATACGGATTCGCCGCCGGTTCGCCGACGCGATTTTCCAGCCGCGTCGCCGGATCGTTCGGCCCGCCCAGCACCCGCAGCATCACGCCGCGATTGTCGCGTCCCCAGATCGCGCGGTCCGGCGCCAGCGAATAGGAGCGATAGCGCTTGTAGCCGTTGATGGTCGGCGTGGTGAACACGCTGGCGGCGCGGGCATGATCGAGCAGGCCGGCAAGATAATGCTTGCCGAGCGGCGACAGCGGCTCGCCCTCCGCCTTCGACATGAAGGCGTTTTCGCCGGTCTTGGTCGAGACCAGCGACTGATGCAGATGCCAGCCCGACGACATCACGTTGGGAATGCGCGGCCGGCACATGAAGGTGGCGTGGCAGCCGTGGCGGCGCGCGATCTGTTTCACGGCGCTGCGGAACAGCACCATGGTATCCGCCGGCGCGAGGCCGACAGTCGGCTGAAACACGAATTCACATTGGCTCGGGCCGTATTCGACTTCCATCGAGCGCAGCGGCAGGCCGAGTGCCATCACGTCGTGGCGCAGCACCTCCAGCACCGGCTCCATCATGTCGTAACGCTGCTCGGTGAGATACTGATAGCCGTGCGACAGCAGCGTCACGTCCGGCGGCTCGCCGGGCTGTCCTGCATGATGCGGCTGCATTTTTGGGTCGGCGAGACGGAAGATGTGGAATTCGACCTCGAGCCCGGCCATGAAATCGTAGCCGCGCGCGGCGAGTTTCTCCAGCACCGAGCGATAGAAGCCGCGCGTCGCGAACGGCACCGGGCGGCCGTCACCGAAATAGAGATCGCACATCACCCAGCCGGTCGCGGGTGCCCATGGCAGCACGCGGAAGGTGGTGGGATCGGGCACCATCAGCACGTCGCCGCCGCCCTGCATCTCGGTCATGCCGAAGCCGCCGCCGGCGGTGAACACAGGAAACACCGTTTTGTGCGAGGTGTCCTTCGCCAGCATCGTGGTGGTGATCGAGCATCCGCTCTCCAGCGAGCGGACGGCTTCACCGGCAATCAGCGTCTTGCCGCGCAGGATGCCGTGCTGATCCGGAAACGACAGCCGGACGGTTTCCAGCTGCTGCTCCTCGACCATCCGTGCCAAGCGGGTCGCGGCCTCATGCTGCTCATCGGACCAGAGGCCGTGCTTCCTGACGAAACTCAACGTCATATCCTTTGCTGAAATCGCGCAGCGTGCGGTTATTCGGCGGCCGCGAGATGCGGCGCCTTCCTGGCGATATCCGCCGGCACCGCCGCCGCCCATGGCGCGCCGCGCCGCCGCTTCACGTCGACTTCCATCCAGTACGTCTCCCAGCCGCGGGTCGGTCCGATGCCGTCCATGGTGGCGGGGCCCTGAATGCTGCGGGCGTTGGCGGCATCGAGGAACATGAACGGCTTGCCGCCCGATGTCACCTTCTCGATCTCCTGCCGCAGCAGGCGGCGATACTGGATAATGGCCTTGTCGGACTGGCCGAGATGCTCCTGGGTGCGATCCTGAATCGCGCCCATCGACTCCACCGCCCATTGATCGTGGACGTTGATGTCAGTGCCCATGCCGGTATAGGTCTCGGTCGCCTGCTCGTGCGGATCGAAGCCGTAGTCGTTCGACTTGTTCTTGCGCGAGACGTAGTCCGGCAGTTCGTAGAGTTCGAGCCGCTGGTCGCGCATCTTCTTCTTGTCCACCGGCGCGGCGTAGCTGGTGAAGATCGCGTACCAGTAGCAATGCGTATCATCCACCGGCACATGCCACTGCGTGATCGTCATCTCGGTGCTCATCGGGATGACGAAGGCGTGCGGGAACAGTTGGTTGGTGACGCGGACGTGGGTGCGCTCTGAATCGATCTCGCGCAGCGCGATCAGCCGCAGGCCGTATTCGGTCTGCTCGACATTGATGATCGGGCGGTCGTATTCGCGCAGCACCTTGGTCATCGGCATTTCGCTGTCGGCGGACGCACCGCGGAACTGCTTGCCGTAGGCGGCGGACGGATCCTCGTCCTCGAAGAAGCGATGCAGGAAAGAGGCGTGTGCCGGATCGATGCCGACTTCCAGCGCCTGCAACCAGTTGCATTCGATCAGGCCCTTGAACGCGAAGGTGTAGGTATCCGGCGCGGCGAAGCAGTCGATCTCCGGGAACGCCGGCGGTTCGCCCTCGCCCATGTAGGCCCACAGGATGCCGCCCTTGGCGACGACGGGATAAGCGCGCTGCTTGATGTTCTTGCACAGCACCGAGCCGGCCGGCTCCGCCGGCGTCTCGAGGCACTGCCCATCGACATCGAACAGCCAGCCGTGGAAGGAGCAACGCACGCCGCCGTCTTCCAGCCGGCCGAACGCGAGATCGGCGCCGCGATGCGGACAATGCCGCTCCATCAGGCCGTAGCGGCCCCTCTCGTCGCGAAACAGCACCAGCTTCTCGCCGAGCAGCGTCACCGGCTTGATCGGCCGTTCGCCCTCCAGTTCATCGACCAGCGCGGCGGGCTGCCAGTACATCCGCATCAGCTTGCCGCAGGCGGTGCCGGGACCGGTCAGGGTGATGAGATCGTTCTGCTGCTGGCTCATCATGATGGCGTTCTCCTCGGGCGCCACCGGGGCGCCCCATTCGCCTCTCGTTTCCTCGCATCGGATTGTTCGATAGACGAACAAACGTCCGATTTGGTTTAGAGTGCCTCCAGATTGGAGCAGACGCAAGCCCGATTTCCAATCCAGCCCTTGGTCGCGATGGCCGGAGATGACGCCGACGGTTGCCACGCACGGTCCCGCGGGCCGCGATGCGACGGCCACGCCGCGCTGGTGCATAATCGCGCGATTCGTGATCCCCTCCCCGCGATCGACACGCCAACGGACGACAACTGGCCGTATGCCCAAACTCAAGCGCACCGCCGACGAACAGCAGGCCAGACGCGACGGGCCGGAGGTCATCGAAAGCCTCGATCGCGGCTTGCGCGTCATCCAGTCGTTCGGCATCGACCACCGGCCGATGACGCTGAGCGACGTCGCCAAAGTCTGCGACCTGCCGCGCGCCACCGTGCGGCGCATCCTGCACACGCTGATCAAGGCCGGTTATGTGGCCGGCGACGAGCGGCTGTTTTCGCTGACGCCGCGCATCCTGACGCTGGCCTCGGCCTATCTCGCCTCCAACCAGATCAGCAGCGTGATGCAGCCGCTGATGGACGAGGTTTCGGCCAAAGCGAAGGAAGTCTGCTCGCTGGCGATCCTCGACGGCGCGGAGGCGGTGTTCGTCGCCCGCGCCAGCCCCGCGCGGGTGTTTTCCGCCGGCATCGACATCGGCTACCGCCTGCCGGCGTTCTGCACCTCGGTCGGCCGCGTGCTGCTCGGGCGCCTGTCCGATCAGGAACTGACGACAACCATCAAGGCGACCGCCCTGACGGCGCTGACGCCCAACACCATGACCGACAAGGCGGCAGTGATCGCAACCATCGTCGCCGATCGCGCCAAGGGCTATTCGCTGGTGGATCGCGAGGCCGAACCGGGCTTCCGCTCGATCTCGGTTCCGATCCGGCGCTACGACGGCGGCATCGTCGCCGCCGCCAATATCGGCGCCCATGTCGATCGCATCACGACCGACCACATGATCGCGCGCTTTTTGCCGTTACTGAAAGAAATGTCGGAAGCGGCAAAGCCGCTGCTGGTTTAAGCGAGGACGAAGGGCCAGTACCATCCTCACCGTCGTCCCGCACATGCGGCGAGCCCCACGCGCCGTGCGGCGACGGCGTCATCCTGAGGTGCGACGCGCAACGCGCGGAGCCTCGAAGGATCGCCGTCGCCCTTCGAGGCTCGCTCCGCTCACACCTCAGGGTGACGGCTCTTGGACTCCACGACTGATACCGGGGTTATGGGTCCCGCCTGCGCGGGGACGACGATTCTCGTGCGACACATCTGGCGAGAACGACTTTTGCCGAACCCGCTCAGAATGCCCCGTCGCACACCTCAATCCGGCAACAGCCGCTTCTTGTAGGCGTCGGGGTCCATGTCGCGGATGTCGATGCTGATGCTGTGGACCTCCGGCATCATCTCCGCCATGCCTTGCCGCAACGCGACACTGAGTTGCTCCTTCTGCGCCCGCGTGCGCCCGGCGAGCAGATAGAACGAGACATGGAAGAACGATTGGCGCTCGCCGGCGATGAGATAATCGTCGAAGGCCTGCGCGCGGCTCTTGAGATCTTCCGCCTTGACGACACCGGTTGAAGCCGCGACGCGATGCAGCATCGACAGAATATCGCGGATCGGCGGCATCTCCTGATCGCGCGCGTAGTGGCAAACGATATGAGGCATTGGGTCTCAGTCTCCCGCTTCCGCCGCGGCGCTGAGCTTGTTGATGGCGATATCGAGCATCTTGCGTTCGTCGATCGTCAGTTGCTTCAGCAACGCCACCTGGGCGCGGCGCGCATTCGGCATGATCCGCCGATAAAGCTGAAGACCCTTCTCGGTGAGTTCCAGCAACTGCCGCAGTTCGTGGGTTTCGTCCTGGGTGCGTTGCACCAACTTGCGCTTTTCCAGCGTGAGCAGCGCGCGGCTCATCTGGCCCTTGTCCATCTTCGATGCGTCGCGCAACGCGCGCGTGGTGCCGGAGCCGAAACGGACGAGAATCGTCAGCATGCGCCATTCGGGAAGGCTGAGTTCGTGATCGAGCAGATAGCGCCGCGTGCTGGTGCGAAGCAGCAACGCACTGAGGTTGGAGATACGCTTGCTCAGGAAGTCATCGACTTCCAGATTGGCGCCGTCCACCCCTGGTTTGATCCAGTTCTTCACGCTCGACTGTACCAATGCGATCTCCCCAAATCGCTGCTTTTACCGGCGTAGTCCGCAATCTTGCCGAACGCAAGACCGACCATGGAATGCAATCGCACAACTGCAACGCATGCCCGACATGCGCTCCGCCGCGCGCATGACGACCGCGCCGATCCGGCCATATCGTCATCGATATCGCGTGCACGATATCCGCGTCGCCGCTTCGGCTGCCGCGCGGCTCCTTTGTCCCGTTATCATCGTTCCTGAGTCATTTTCCCGTGCGACCGGATGAAAACCGAACTCTGTTCGGCTCTAGTTTCTGCGCGAACTCGCTCTCGATCAGAGTTGCAGACTCAAGGTCGCGATCGTCGCAGCGGTTCTGTTTTTTTAACGAACTTTGTTCACACTCATGATCAACGCCAACCGAACAAGAGATTCGGGAGTTGATAGTTCGTGACTGACGTTATGGGATGCCGAATGGCATCTGTATTTTCCCATAGCCTGCATTGTTTTCGATAACGCCAGCGTTGAATGGCTGAAGCCCGGCAATGCACGTCCCGCTCTCACTCGACAACCTCCGACAAACCCATAGCCAGAAGGCAGACGGATTCCCACGATGCGCAAGAACCTTCCTGTCACCGACGCCGAATATCCCGTAACCGACGAAACCCTGATCGTCTCCCGGACCGACCTCAAGGGACGACTGACTTACGTCAACGGCGACTTCATCGACGCCGCGGAATTCACCACCGACGAACTGATCGGCAAGGCGCACAACATCGTCCGCCATCCGGACATGCCGCCGGAGGCGTTCGAGAATCTGTGGGAGACATTGAAGGCGGAGAAGCCGTGGGTCGGCGCGATCAAGAACCGGCGCAAACACGGCGGTTTCTACTGGGTGCTGGCGACGGCTTCGCCGATCCGGGAGAACGGACAGGTCACCGGCTATACCTCGATCCGCACCAAACTGCCTGCCGACCAGCGCGCCCTGGCGGATGAGATCTACGCCGCTATTCGCGAAAAGCGCCCGCATCAATATCGGATCGACGCCGGCATCCTGCGGAAGCGCTCGTTCTTCGATCGTTTCGGGCTATTCACCCGCACCATCCAGGCCCGGCTGACGACGCTGATGACACTGCAGGCCCTGTTCCTGCTCGCCTGTGGTGCGCTGGGCGCAACCATGGTCGGCGGGACATGGGGCCTTGTCATCAGCTTTCTTGCGGTCACCGGTCTCATCGTCGATACGTTCGTCGGCCGCCAGACCATCCGCGCCTTTCAGGAGCCGATGCGCCATCTGAACGAAACCATGCTGAACCTGGTGCATGACAAGTTCGACAACCGCATCGAGATCAAGCGCGACGACGAAATCGGCGAAGCGCTCCGCAACCTCCAGACCGTGCAGACGCTGATCCGCTTCAGCCGCGCGGAGGTCAATGCGACGCAACGCCGGGCCGACATCCAGCGCAAGGCCGATACCACCAAGATCGCCGATTCGTTCGAAGCCGCGATCGGCGAGATCGTCCAGGCCGTCGCATCGGCAGCGACCGAGCTTGAAGCGTCGGCGACGACGCTTGCGTCCAACGCCGAACATGCGCGGGAATTCACCGAGCGCGTCGCCAACGGATCGACGGAAGCCTCATCGAACGTCAACTCGGTCGCCTCCGCAACGGAGGAGATGACCGCCTCGGTTCGCGAGATCAGCCAGCAGGTGCAGGAATCCGCGCGGATGGCGAACGACGCGGTCGATCAGGTACATTCGGCGACCGAGCGCGTCAGCGCACTCTCGAGCGCGGCGGCGCGCATCGGCGATATCGTCGAGATCATCAACAGCATCGCCGGCCAGACCAACCTGCTGGCGCTGAACGCCACCATCGAGGCAGCCCGTGCCGGGGAAGCCGGCCGCGGCTTCTCGGTGGTTGCGTCGGAAGTGAAGGCGCTGGCGGAGCAGACCGCCAAGGCGACCGGCGAGATCGGCCAGCAGATCAGCGGCATCCAGTCCGCGACACAGGAATCCGTGGCAGCGATCAACGAGATCAGAAACTCGATCGAGAAGCTTTCGGGAATCTCCTCGACCATCGCATCGGCCATCGAGGAACAGGGCGCGACGACCCAGGAGGTGTCCCGCAACGTGCAGCACGCCGCCAAAGGCGCGCAGGAAGTCTCCTCGAATGTCGGCAATCTTCAGCGCGGCGCGGTGGAGACGGGATCGGCCTCCTCGCAGGTGTTGACCGCAGCGCAGACGCTGTCGCGCGACAGCGGCCGGCTCAAGGTCGAGGTCAACAAATTCCTCAGCTCGGTCCGGGTCGCGTAACGGCCGACCCATCCGTCGGCTTTAAACAAAAAATCCCCTGGCCGATGCCAGGGGATTTTCATTCGCCAGTTCGCCTTGATGGACGCGGACCGAATGCCCGGCGGCATCGCCGCATCATCCCTGCTTCAATGGTTTGAGTTCGACCATCACGCCGGTGAGTTCCGGCTCATGCGGCCTCAGGCTGGAGGAAGATGCATCGCTCCAGTCCGCAAGGCTAACCACCGCGCCGGTGCGCGCATCGGCCGGCTCGGTCGGCTCCAGAACCTTCAAGCCGATCGCATCGACAAAGAAGGTGTGTTCGCCGAACAGCTCGTTCAATTTGCCGACCGCCGGATGGTCGTCGGGAAGAACACGCGCTTCCATCTGGCTCAACGTCTGCTTCACCTGCGTCGCATTCAGTTTCATGCTGCCTCCTGCTGAAGTCGTGAGTTGCGTTCACGCGTAGCTGACGACACCCTGTAATCAGGCGGTCTTCTTCGTGAACATGGTCAGGACACCGTTCTCGTCGACATTGATGGCGACGACCTGCGCGGAGCTGCGCCCCTTGGCCTTGAGTGCGGAGACAGCCTGCGGGGTCGCATCAATCGAATCGCGAAGCGATTTCAGATCTTCTTCCTTGGCGGTCGCCACTAATGCGTCGACCTTCGAGCGCATGTCGGATTGAAGATCTTCGATGTCGACCACCTGAATGGTGCGGATGGTGACGTTTTGCTCGGTTTGCTGCTCGGGGCTCGGCGATCCAGGCGCTCCCTGCGCCATGACGGGCACTCCCGCGATCAGTGGCGCAACGACGATCGGCATTGCCAGGGCACGCATGATGGCACGCATATCCACTCCTCCTGTTCCATAGGGACACGAGGCGGAATCTATCGATGGAAGATGGTGGGCGGCCGTTCTTTATATGGTCATTCAATGAATATCGCGCGGCGATAGTATGCGCATGCACCGTCGCGACAACACGCGGCCGGGCCGGATCGGCCGACGATATCGGCCCCGCTATGTCGGCTGCGCGTCCAGCTTCTGCCTGAGTTGATCGATCACATCCTGATCGTCGGTCACCACGCGGAGATAGCCATGCCACGTGATCGGGCCGCACTTGGTATGTTCGCTGGTGAGTTGATCCTTCAGCGACGGGAACAATCCCCTGTGGCGGGGCGGGATGAGAAGTTCCATGGGCCGTATCTCCACCTGTGAGGAAGACTCCCGAGGAGCAGACCACCGAAACCGCGCGCACCCGACTTAATCGGGCTGCACGGGGACATTCAGTTCCTCGAATCACTACCCCCTATGCGACGGGTGGTTTCTGGCCAGAGTATGTTCATTCGTCCGAAACCGTGCGGGCGGCGCTTCGCCTTCGCGAGGTGGGCGGCGCGTTGCGCGATCGCTGACGGAACGAGACCCGCCCTAACGGCCCTTGAAACGCGGCGGACGCTTTTCCACGAAAGCCGCCGCACCTTCGCGCAGATCTTCCGTGACGAAGGCACGTCCCTGCGCCACCGCCTCGCGATCCAGCGCATCCGCCAGCGGCGCGCTCCACGCGGCTTCGACCTGCGCCTTGATCAAACCAATACTGACGGGCGGTCCATCCGCCAGCTTTTGCGCGACCGCAAACGCCTCGTCGAACAGCGCCGCGTCGTCGACCGTTCTCCAGATCAGGCCCCATTGCGCGGCCTGCTCGGCAGTGACCGGCTCGCCGAGCAGCGCCATCGCACGGGCGCGGGCGATCCCGATCGCGCGTTGCAGGAACAGCGAGGTGCCCGCGTCCAGCGCCGCGCCGAGGCGAACGAAACTGAGCACGAACCGCGCCGAGCGGGCGGCGATCACGATGTCGCCCGCAAGCGCGATACCGACACCGGCGCCGGCCGCCGGGCCGTTGACGGCGACGACGATCGGCTTGTCACAGCCGCGCATCGTCTCGATCAGCGGGCTGACCTGATCGCGAAGCAGCGACGCAACACGCTCGCCGGCATCGAACGTATCGCCGCCGAGTTGCGCGCCGGAACAGAACCCCTTTCCCGCGCCGGTCAACAGAATGGCGCGCACCGCGCTATCCGACAGGGCGGAATTCAGCGCGACGTTCAGTTCCGCGAGCAAAGTGCCGCCGAGAGCATTGTACTGCTCCGGATTGTTGAGGGTGAGGATGGCGACCCCGCCGCGACGCTCGACCAGAACCATCGGCATATGCGCTGTTCTCCTACAATGATCGCGCGATCAGCAGCTTCATGATCTCGTTGGCGCCGCCATAGATCTTCTGCACCCGCGCATCGACGAACATCCGCGAGATCGGGTATTCTTCCATGTAGCCGTATCCGCCGTGCAATTGCAGGCACTCGTCGATGGTCTCGACCTGCTTCTGCGAACACCACCATTTCGCCATCGAAGCAGTGACGGCATCGAGATCGCCGGCGACCATCCGTCCGATGCAGTAATCGAGGAAGACGCGCGCCACCGTCGCTTCGGTCTTGCGCTCCGCCAGCGTGAAGGCGGTGTTCTGAAACTCGATCAACGCCTTGCCGAACGCCTTGCGCTCCTTGGTGTAATCGGCCGTGAGTTCGACCGCGCGCTCCATCGACGCCACCGCACCGATGGCGATCATCAACCGCTCCCATGGCAGTTGCTGCATCAGTTGCACGAAGCCCTGCCCTTCCTCGGGGCCGAGTAGATTCGCGCACGGCACCGTGACGTCCTCGAAGAACAGTTCGGAGGTGTCGGCGGCGGGCAACCCGATCTTGTCGAGCTTGCGGCCGCGCCGGAACCCCCTCGCGTCCGCGGTTTCGACGACGATCAGCGACAGCCCCTTCGCGCCCGCGCCGCCGGTGCGCGCGACCACGATGACGAGATCGCAGGTCTGGCCGTTGGTGATGAAGGTCTTCTGGCCGTTGATGACGTAGTTGTCGCCTTCACGTTTGGCGGAGGTGCGGACGCTTTGCAGGTCGGAGCCGGTGCCGGGCTCGGTCATGGCGATGGCGCCGATCAGTTCGCCGCGCGCCATGCCGGGCAGCCAGCGCTGCTTCTGCGCCTCGGAGCCATACCGCAGAACGTAGTGCGCGACGATTCCGCTGGAGACGGTGACGCCGTTGTTCAGTTCCGGCACGACGCGCTCGATATCCTCGAAAACCGCCGCGTCATAGGCGAGGCTGGCGCCGAGGCCGCCATAATTTTCCGGAATGCTGGGCAGCAGCGCGCCCATTTCGCCCAGCGCCAGCCATGCCGAGCGGTCCACCAGCCGTTGCTTGCGCCAGGTCTCGGCACGGGGCGCGAGATCCTTGGCGAGAAACTTGCGAAACTGGTCGCGGAAAGTGTCCAGTTCCTCGGTCATCCATGGCGAGCGGTATTGCATCGGCGTTGTCCTCCATAGCGTTTTCGAGCGAAGTGGACACCGATTCGCGTGAAGAAAACGCGTCAAACCAAAAGCCTGGAGCCTCGCTTCTGATTCCATCAGAAGCGGAAAGGCTCTAGATGATCAGGCCACCGCCGCAGACGATGACCTGTCCGCTGATGTAGTTGGATTCCGGGCTACAGAACAAGTACACCGCGTCCGCCGCCTCTTCCGGCGTGCCGCCGCGGCCGAGCGGAATCATCCGCGACATGGCGTCGAGCATCTGCGGTTGAACGCCGACCTTGATGTCCCGCCCGGCGACGTCGATGGTTTTCTGCTGCGCCTCGATCGGTTGCGTCAGCCGGGTGTTGATCAGGCCGAAGGCGACGCAATTGACGTTGACCTTATAGCGTCCCCACTCCTTGCACAGTGTGCGCGTGAGGCCGACCAGCGAGGCCTTCGCCGAGGAATAGCTCGCCTGTCCCGCATTGCCGTAAAGGCCCGCGATCGAGGAGATGTTCACCACCTTGCGGAACACCTCGCGGCCGGCTTCGGCCTCCTTCTTCGCCATCACCCGGATCGGCTCCGCCGCCGCGCGCAGGATGCGGAACGGCGCCACCAGATGCACGTCCAGCATGGCCTGAAACTGCTCGTCGGTCATTTTCTGGATCGTCGCGTCCCAGGTATAGCCGGCATTGTTGACCAGAATGTCCAGGCCGCCGAAGGACTCAAGCCCGGCACCGACGAAACGATCGGCGAAGCCGGCCTCGGAGACGCTGCCGTTGACGGCGACGGCGCGCCCGCCGGCGGCCTTGATTTCGTTCGCCACCGCATCGCCGGGCGCGGCGTCGAGGTCGTTGACGACGACGCTCGCGCCTTCGCTGGCCAGCTTCAATGCAATGGCCCGACCGATGCCGCGCCCCGAACCGGTCACCAGCGCAACTTTTCCTTCAAGCTTTCTCATGGCGAGTTTCTTTCGAGGCTGTTCTGAACGATGGCGAATAATCAACGTGCGACGATGGCTTCGCCGAGCAGTTTGGCTTCGCCGGAGTCATCCTTGGCGACCAGCGCGATCTTCATGCACGGTTCGCCGTTGTGATCGATGAGTTCGGAGACGTGGCCCTCGCAGGTGAGGCGCGCACCGAGTTGCGTGATCGCCGCGAACCGCGTCGAGAAGGCGCGGATATCCTTCGGGCGAACCGCGTCGGTCAGCGCCTGCCCGAGATAGGCCATCACCAGCATGCCGTGCGTGAAGACGTCCGGAAAGCCGGCCTTCTTCGCAAAATCGAGATCGACATGGATGGGATTGTGATCGCCCGAGGCTCCACAATAGAGCGCGAGCGTGTGGCGCGTGATCGGCGCGAACGCCTTGTGCACGACGCGATCGCCGACCGAGCGGCTTGCTGCTTGTGTCACGTTCATGCCGCCTTTGGGTTTCGCACCACGATGGTTCGCGTCATGTCGGCCAGATGGACGCCATCCTGCCGCGTGACTTCGGTGACGACGGCGATCAACGTCATCGCGCCGCCTTTCTTCTCGGTCACGTCGGTGACGCGGGACCGAAACGTCAGCGTGTCGCCGACCATCGCCGGCGCGTGATAGGTAAAGCCCTGCTCGCCGTGCAGAACGCGCGCGAGATCGATATCGAGTTCGGTGAGAAATTCGAACGGGTTCTCCGCATCCATCATTTCAAGGCAGAACAGATAGGTCGGCGGAACGAGGATCGCCGAGTATCCCTCGGCTCGCGCCGCCTGCGCATCGCGATAGATCGGGTTGCTCTCCCCGATCGTCTCGCAGAAATAACGCAGCCGGCCCGGCTCGACATGGGCGGTGACGGGCGTGAAGCTGCGCCCGATGGCGGATCGATCGACCATCCGCTGACCTCACACGCGCTCGTACAGCGACACGACGCAGGCGCCGCCGAGACCCAGATTGTGCTGGAGCGCCAGGCGCGCGCCATCGACCTGGGTGGCTTCCGCGCTGCCGCGCAACTGGCGTGTCAGTTCATAGCACTGCGCCAGCCCGGTGGCCCCCAACGGGTGGCCCTTGGACAGCAACCCGCCGGAGGGATTGGTGACGATCTTGCCGCCGTAGGTGTTGTCGCCGTCGTCAATGAAGCGCGCGGCCTCACCTTCGGGGCACAGTCCCAGCGCCTCATAGGTGATGAGTTCGTTCTGCGCGAAGCAATCGTGCAGTTCGACGACGTCGAGATCGGCGGGCGCGACGCCCGCGGTTTCGTAAACCTGCTTCGCCGCGGCCTTCGCCATGTCGAAGCCGACCACCTGCATCATGTCGCCGGCGCCGAAGGTCGAGGGCATGTCGGTGGTCATCGCTTGCGCGCGAATGCGAACGTCCGCGCGCAGACCGTGCTGCTTGGCGAATTTCTCCGACACCAGAATCGCGGCAGCGGCCCCGCAGGTCGGAGGACACGCCATCAGCCGCGTCATCACGCCGGGCCAGATCACCTGATCGTTCATCACGTCATCGGCGGTGACTTCCTTGCGGAACAGCGCCAGCGGATTGTTCCTGGCGTGCCGGCTGGCCTTGGCGCGGATTTTCGCGAACGCGTCCAGCGGCGTACCGTACTTCTTCATGTGGCTGAGGCCGGCGCCGCCGAAATAGCGCAGCGCCAGCGGAATGCCCGGCGCATCGACCAGCTTGTCGGCGGCGGCATCGAAATCCTCGAACGCACTCGGCCGGTCTGTATAGACGGAGCCCAAAGCGCCCGGCTTCATCTGCTCGAAGCCCAGCGCCAGCACGCAATCGGCCGCACCCGATTCAATCGCCTGCCGCGCCAGGAACAGCGCGGTCGATCCGGTCGAGCAGTTGTTGTTGACGTTGACGACGGGGATGCCGGTCATCCCGACCGGATAGAGCGCACGCTGGCCGCAGGTCGAGTCACCGTAGACGTAACCGACATAGGCCTGCTGGACGGCCGCGTAGTCGATGTCCGCATCGTTCAACGCGCGCCGCAGCGCCTCGCTGCCCATCACGTGATACGGCTCGTTCGCGCCAGGCTTGGTGAAGGGGATCATGCCGACCCCGGCAACGTAAGTCTGCGATGACATCGTCGACCTCCTTAAATGACCCTATGGACTTTTTATTACCCATGGGTAATATACACAACACACGCGGGAGTCAACGCTTCCGAAGGAACCTCTGAATGGACATGCCCACACCGGCTTCCGAACGCTCTCCCTGGCTGCCTTTCGAAAGCCGCCGTCGCGCGCGCGACGAAAAGCGCGAGGCGGTGCTGCGCACGGCGGTGCAATTGTTTCTCGAGCAGGGTTATCATCGCGCCACCCTCAACGAGGTCGCGGACCGGCTGAACATCACCAAGCCGGCGCTCTACAATTACTTCCGCAGCAAGGAAGACATTCTGTTCGAATGCTGGAGCATCGGTCAGGAACGCGTCGAGGACCGGATCGCGGAGATCGAGGCGGCCCGCGAAAACGGACTTGGCACGCTGCGGATGCTGGTGCGCGCCTATGCCGCCACCATGGCGAGCGCTTTCGGCGCCAGCCTGGTGCGCTTCAACGTCGCCGATCTGTCCGAAGCCAATCAGAAGACCACGCTCATCGGCAAGCGCCGCATCGATCACGCGTTCCGTAATGCCATCAAGCGAGGCATCGCCGACGGCTCCATCACGCCATGCGACGTGAAGCTGACCGCCTTTGCCATTCTCGGCGCGCTGAACTGGATCGGACATTGGTACAAGCCGGACGGCGCGCTGTCGCCCGACCAGATCGCCGACGATTTCGCGATCCGGCTCACCGCCGATATCGCCGGCCGCCCCGCGAAGAAGCAATCGAAAAAGAAGCCATCCGAAGCGAAGGCCGCGAAGCCCGTTCGGAAGACATAATCACTTCAGGGAGGAGACCATGAACGTCACGCACGGCTTGCGGCGCGCACTGCAAATCAATCCGCACGGACTGGCCACCGTCTTCAAGGATCGACGCCGGACCTGGGCCGAGATCGGAGACCGCGTGGCGCGGCTCGCGTCCGGGCTTCATGCGCTGGGCGTCGGCGAGGGCGATCGCGTCGCTCTTCTGATGCTGAACTCCGATCGCTATCTCGAACTCTATCTGGCGACGGCGTGGGCCGGTGCCGTGATCGTGCCGCTCAATATCCGCTGGAGTCCGCTCGAAAACGAGGATGCGCTGCGCGACTGCCGTGCCAAGGTGCTTGTCGTCGATGCGGCGTTCGCCGCCACCGGCGACACGCTCGGCAAGGCCCTCCCCGATCTCGCTCTGGTTTTCGCTGACGATACCGATCCGCCCGCCGGCATGGAGAACTACGAAGCGCTGATCGCGCGCGGCGCGCCGGGGCCGGACGCGATGCGCAAGAGCAGCGATCTCGCTGGCATCTTCTACACCGGCGGCACGACCGGGCGCTCCAAGGGGGTGATGCTCAGCCATCGGAACCTGATGGCGAATGCGCTGAACGCGCTCGGCGAAGGCATGTTCCCCGCCTCGTCGATCTATCTCCATGCCGCGCCGATGTTCCATCTTGCCAACGGCGCGGCGATGTATTCGCTGCTGCTCAGCGGCGGCTCCAACGTCATCATCCAGAGCTTCACGCCCGAGGGCGTAATGGCCGCGATCCAGACAGAACGCGTCACCGACGTGCTGCTGGTGCCGACCATGATCCAGATGCTGGTCGATCATCCGGCGCTGACGTCCTACGATATGTCGTCATTGCGCGACATCGCCTACGGCGCGTCGCCGATCAGCGAGGCGTTGCTGGATCGAACCACATCGGTCCTGCCGCACGTGCGCCTCACGCAGGCCTACGGCATGACCGAACTGTCGCCGATCGCAACGCTCCTGCACTGGAACGAGCATATCGGCGACGGCCGCGCCAAGGGACGCCATCGCGGCGCCGGCCGGGCGACGCTCGGTTGCGAGGTGCGCATCGTCGATGCCGACGACAAGCCGGTCGCCACGGGCACCGTGGGCGAGATCGCGGTGCGCGGCGACGTGGTGATGATGGGTTACTGGGAACGGCCGGAGGAAACCGCGAAGGCTGTCGTCGACGGCTGGATGCACACCGGCGACGGCGGCTACATGGACAAGGACGGTTTCATCTATGTCGTCGATCGCGTGAAAGACATGATCATCTCCGGCGGCGAAAACGTCTACTCGGTCGAGGTCGAGAACGCCGTTGCCAAGCATCCGGCCGTCGCGCAATGCGCGGTGATCGGCATTCCAAGCGCGCAATGGGGCGAACAGGTTCACGCCGTGGTCGTCACCAAGAGCGGCGCAACGCTTGCCGAGGATGAGTTGATCGCGTTCTGCAAGACGCTGATTGCGGGTTACAAATGCCCGCGCAGCGCCGATATCAGCGAGACGCCGTTGCCGCTGTCGGGCGCCGGGAAAATCCTCAAGCGCGAACTGCGCCGGCCGTTCTGGGAGGCTCGGACCCGTCAGGTCGGCTGAAACTGTGCACCAGCTATCCGGAAATGGCGCTCCCTAGGGGGCCAGGATAATGACGACACGTCAGAGAGTTAGGTAAAGGTGAGACACAAAACCATCCTATGGAATTGCTATACTTTCTAATGCGATTGTCTCACTGAAATTGAACCCTTCCCATTGGCGGAAACGGCCATGAATACCTCATTCCTAATCGGCCTTGGGATGTTGACCGTGGTCGGATCGGCACAAGCCAGTTCCTCTTACTGCCTACCGAGTGCGGGACGCGACAGGATAGAAAAAGTGTCCTGTGTCGTCGCCGATGGCTCCGAACTAATCCACCAAGCAATCCGAGAAAAGGTGAGCCGTGAGAGCCCGCTATACCGCCATCTATAAATTGCATGGTGCGAACACGATTGCCGAGGCAGAGCGCGAAGCGAAGCTGTTGGATATTTCGTCGCCAAAATTGGAAGCGACTTTAAGCGATGATCCTGATCTTGACTTCGAACATATCGACAAAGCTGCTGCCATCGGCGCGCAAATCGACGAAGAATTGCGTTCAGGCCTTGGTGCGGTCTACACACCCCACGATACAATGCTCTTTATGGTAGAACTCGGTCGTGCAGCACTGGGCCAATTCCGGCAACGGAAAATTGTGGAGCCAGCCTGTGGATCTGGACATTTTTACCGAGAAATTTATCGACGTTATATTGGCGAAGTAAAAGAGTATGCTC
Organism: Xanthobacteraceae bacterium; assembly: GCA_049647485.1. Classification (GTDB taxonomy): domain Bacteria; phylum Pseudomonadota; class Alphaproteobacteria; order Rhizobiales; family Xanthobacteraceae; genus 62-47. The sequence goes on along the minus strand of JBARXT010000294.1, from coordinate 15,997 downwards.
AGAAGACGGCGATACCTTTTGATGCATCAATGGCTCACACAGAAGCGCTGAGACATCTCTTTGGCCGAGATATAGATCCGTTTGCGGTTCAGCTTACTCTGCTGTCCACTTTCCTTGAGCAATTGAAAGACAACGTTCGACCGGGTGAAGGCATTACCAAACCACGTCATCGATGGTTGGCAGATAGATCCATAGATACCCAGAACTCACTCGACCCAATCACTATCGATCCGCATCTCTATTTCGACATTGAAAAGACGGCCGACTTAACCTCCGCCCGTAGTCGGCGAGCAAGTTGCGAACGCGCTTTATCGCCCGACCTATTGATTGGAAATCTTCGATGTAATTTTTGATGTTTTCATTCGCCGACTGCCCCCGATTCGCTCTGACTTTCCTTGAAGAAATACCGTTATCCTTTCGTCATGGCCACTCCGGCGGATAAGGTTTCTCGCCCCGTCACGTTGAGGTCGAATAGCACTCCAAACGGAGATGCCCCCGCCCGTAACGCTCATTAGCAATAGGAGTCACTGGATCCGATTCTAAAGCGCCTACCTCAACGGCGCTCCGGTCCCGGCAACAAAAGGGGTGACCTATGGTCCGCCCTAGATTGATTGCCGATGTCGCTGAGACCAATTACGCCGCAATCCGCGCCAGTACGCGCGACACCTGAACGGCCTGCCAGCGGCCACCGCGTGGCGTCGGAATGCCCGCGTTATTGAGGCCGTCAGCAATATCCCGGAGGGAGCTTGCACCTTCATCACGCAAGCGTCGGATCACCGGCTCTAGATCTGTTGCCATCGCAGTAGCTTTATCCTTGATTGCCGCAGTCGCAAGAGCGCGAGTCGCGTCAGTCGGGACTACCGGAGCAAACGACAACAGTTGGGATCGATCACTCAGACATGAAAATGCGGCTTAGGTACATTTCGGAAGATGTTGACCGGCATGGCAATGTCAGGTGCTACATTCGTTTGCCGGGACGTCCAAAGGTCCGCATTCGGTCCCTGCCCGGTACGCCCGAATTCCTAGCCGAGTATCAGGACGCCATAAACGGCGAGTCCGAACCGTCCCGCGCTATCCGGTCAAACGAAATCAAGCGTGGCACCTTCCGCCATCTCGTTGTCGCGTATTTCAAGAGCGGTGAATACGCCGCGCTTGATGTATCGACGCGCAATTGGCAACGCCGCGCTCTGGAACGGATTTGCGAGACTCACGGCAACAATCTGGTTAGCCAGATGCAGCCGCGCCATGTCCGTTTGCTAAGGGATGAATTGCTATCGACGCCAGCCGCAGCCAATCAACGGCTGAAGGCGTTGCGGGCTCTGTTCAGTTGGGGGAATGAGAACGACGAAACCACCGTAAACCCTGTGCTCGGCGTCAAACGCTTGAAATACGCCAGCGAGGGTCATCATTCTTGGACCGATGCTGAGATAGCCCAGTATCAGAAACGCCATCCAGTCGGCACTAAAGCCCGTCTGGCGTTCGATCTATTGCGCTTCATCGCCTTCCGTCGTGAGGATGTTGTGAGGATCGGGCCGGACCATATCAGCGATGGTCGGGTGCAATACCGTCAGGCAAAGAACGAGGATCGGAATCCCGTCGATATCGATATTCCGCTTCATCCAGACTTAGCTGCCAGCATCGCGGCCACCGCAACCGGCGATAAGACATTTCTCGTTACCGAATTCGGCAAGGCGTTCACGGCTAATGGCTTTGGAGGCAAATTCAAGGATTGGTGCAGGCAGGCGAACCTACCTCATTGCAGCGCTCACGGTATCCGCAAGGCTACCGCTACCACGCTCGCAGAGAATGCGGCTTCTCCACATGAGATCATGTCGATTACCGGCCACCGAACACTTGCGGAGGTTGAGAGATACGCTAAGGCAGCACGTATGCGGAAGCTGGCGGATACGGCAATGGAGAAACTGACTCCTCAACCGCAACATGGATCAAAGATCGAACACAGATTGTCCCACCATGTTATTCAGTGGGACGATTTGGTGAAAAAGCCCAATAAAACCAAGGCGAAAAATGATCTTTGGCGCTCCCTAGGGGAAACATCGAATGCAGCCAAATACCATTGAAATATCAGATCTTTTCACCACCCTATGCAGTGTATGTGTAGCATGGCGCGGGGTATAAATCGAGTAACGCTTAAAGCCCTTAGGTCACCACGGTTCAATGCGAGTGGCTCACTGTTTCTTGGTCTTGATCTTCAATGCATCCATCGCGTTTATCGCAGGCTCAGCACCGCGCAATAAAGCCGCAAGGTTCTTCCGAGCAACTTCGGCTTGTCCCGCAGCTTCGCCTAGACCCGGCGGAAAATAGGTGTGGCCTAGCGCTGCCAGCGTCCCCGGCGGCGTGTTTTCAACCGTCCGGCGGAACAGGTCGTTTTGCGATAGTGCTTGCTGTATCGACCGCAGAGAGTCATCCATCTGCGAGACTTTTGCCATAAGGCGACCGATCGCCTGCTCCTCGGGGACGGAACTCCGCTCAAAGCCTATGATGCCGACCGTTTCCAAAATTGGATTCGTAGCCTTGTATCCATCCCGTCGGACGTGCCGAATTTGCTGCTCAAGCTCATTCCGCGCCACCTCTGCCGCACGACTGTGCATCGTGTAAAAGATCGTTCTATTGTCCCTGATATCGAATGAAAGCTGCGTACCTTCTACGGCCATATGGATTACCGGCTTTCCGAGCGCATGTCGCAGGCAGAGTTCGTAATAAACGTTGGCGTTGTTCGTGGTCAGATCGGCAATAACCAAATCCGCCTCAAACAACAGCTTTATGATTTGAGAGGTAATACGCCCAGGCTCATTCAAACTGTCGGCACGAATTGGCTCATATCCAAACTCAGACTTTGTAACGGTAGGAGTCACGATGTACTGCATGAAGTCATCGGCATCCACCCTTATTGGAGAACCGACCTCACCGATTGGTCCGATAACGAAGCACCTCGGCTTGGTGTTTTCAGCCATTGCTCACTGCCCTCATTCAAATACTTGGTCTCAGATAATACACTGTGCCGAATGCTATCAGTCGGGCCAGCTTCTTGTCCCGAACATTTCAGGGTCACAATTTCGAAGGGTAAGGCGTGGAGACTGCGAAGCGATTTTCCCCCGTGGCCCCGCCGCGATTTGACCACCGGACGGAAAACGTTAAGGAAGATCGCCAATGGGCAGCACTCCCTTTAAGACCTCTACTTCGCGAGCAGCGCCCCTATCCCCGCAGGGTCGCCCTTGAGAGCGCAGGCTCCAACAGACTGGAATAGATGCGGATGCAACCGGCTCACCTAACAGAACCTGTTGAAGACGTTTAACAAGAGTTGCTCAATATGACGGGCTACAGTGTTAGGCCCGATCTTAAATGAATTCGGATGACCACAGCTATTTCGCGTTTTGAGGCAGGCCTGAAGTTCGTCCTTGACGTTCTTACCTATTACCGAAATCGCCCGCAATCGATCCAGAAAATCCGCCTCCTTCATCTCGCCCAGATCGTCTAACGATTTGGCCGGCTTCCATTTGGGATTCACACGTGCGGCCTCCGCATTAAAAGCCGCTAGATGATTTTTAAACACCTCAATCTTCAACACGTGGAATGCGGCTAACCAGCTCATGACGACCGCAGAACGATTTAGCTCCAGTTCGTAACACCTAATGGCCTCACCTACGAAGCCAGCCGTATCTGCATCCTTGATTTTATTTTGAAGCAATCGCAAATCTGTCGCTACGCGTGCGGCAGCAGGGCTAGCTTTGGTGACCCCCAAATTGACGAGGTGTTGTTTCCCCGCCTGAGTAATTTCCCATCCATCAGGGGTATTCACAGCTAGCGTTGATTTAGAACTTAGCAAACCAGAAATATTCCAGTCGCTCGCTTTGCGAACGCCCGCGCTTATAAAGCGATCCCGGATTGACTTAAGTGTCGTCGGCTTCTCAAACGTCGCTAGAACCAACAAGCATTTGTCCGTGTTAGTCCAATCACGGTGAAGCCAGTCTTTGAGTTCATCCGGCTTCAGCAAGTTTCTTCTCTAATTCCTCGGTTTCCTTTGCGGAAAGCGAATAAGTATTGTTGGCGACCAATCGCAATCGATCAGCCTTCGTTAGAGTTTCAAATGCGCTAGTGAGATTGCCACCCTTGAATGAATTTTTGTAATAAGAAGGCGCTGTCTTCATCTGTTCCTGAACTTCAGTTCGACTGAAGGTCTCTTTCTCCAATGTGAACCGCAGGTGTGCCGACGCGGCGATAACTAAATCTGGACAGGTAGACACTTTTAGGATCGTTGCGATTGTATGCGTAGACAGAGAAGCGGACGGCTTCTTTTGCCCGCGAGATATCCCTCCATTTGCGCCGCTACCACCATCGCCGCCGCGATCATGGAATACCGCGTCGCCGCCATGTTCATTTTGGAGTTGAAGGAGTTTCTCCACGGTCGGAACAAGCCCGCTCTCAAGAAATGCACCGTCACCTTCATACTCGATTTCAACTGAACCGAGCTTAATTCTAATTTTGGAAGCCATTCTGTTCCCTCGCCCGCTCTAGGATGAATGTTCCACAGAAGCGCCGATTCGCCAAATACGCGCATATCCACTGCGTTACAAATTTGGAGCACGGCTCGAAGAGTTCACGTGTGGAGGCGCGAAGGCCTTATCCCGTGGCGCTCGCGCACTGCCATTGCGAAGAAAACATGAAGGAAAGTCGCCGCTAGGCAGCCCTCCCCTTGGCCTGCCACTTCGCTAGCAACGCCTCTGCCGCCGCCGGGTTATCCTTGATGCGCAGCACCGTCTGCCTGCTCAGGCCGACCTCACGGGCAATAGTACTGGTGTTGACCTCCTGCGCCAGCATCTCCACCGCTTGATCTAACTGCCCCCGCGAATAGCTTGGCTTCCTGCCCAGATACGCAACGCCATCGGACGCCTTAGCGTATTCAATGCCTGCCCGCTGCGCTTCCTTGGTGGCCTCCGCCTGTGCCTGCGATAGAGCCGCCATAAAGCCAATCAGGGCATCCCGCACGGCTTGCTGCATCGGGTCCTTGGTGGCTCCATCGAAGGTCATTCCATTGATGACGGTGCGGATGATGACGCCGCGCCGCATGAACTCGCGGATAGTGTCGCTCACGTCATCATAGTTGCGGCCGAGCCGGTCTACCCATCGCACCACCAGCGTGTCCCCTCCTCGCAGCAAGTCATAGAGCCGCCTGCCCTGAGGCCGTTCCGCTAGCCGGGTGGTGATGCCGGACACACCCTCATCTGCCACCACCGCGTCAATCTTGAAGCCTGCCGCCTCGGCTTGGCTCCGCTGGTGATCTATCGTCTGTTCCCGGGTGGAGACACGCGCATAAAGCACTGTGGCCATCGGACAACCTCCATCTGACCGTTAGGATAATGTCCGTATATATTCTGTCCGTAGACTCCATGTCAACCCATACGGACAGTCTTTCAGCGGACACCTCGTACGACCGTTAAGGCATACTCTTACGGACACGATGCTCCCGCCCAGCGCGAAAACTAACAATCTCCGTCAGCGCCGTCAGAATGCGAGGTTCAACGAAAAAGCTACCGCCCCTTCTTCGCCTTCACCTCATCGAAAAAATACCGCACGGATACATTCAGCGCCTTGGCGACGTGCCACAGGCTCACGATGGTCGGATTACGCTGCCCCGACTCCAGGCCGCTGACATAAGCTCGATCAACACCCATGCGGGCAGCAAGCGCAGCTTGGGTCAGCTTCGCGGCAATCCGCAACCGCCTGATATTTGCTCCCACCATGTGCCGCACGTCTTCTGACATGAGGAGCATGCGACATGGTGGTGCACTTTAATGCGACGTATTATAATGCACATTGGCGGGTGAAACGGAAATGGCAGATGGCTGGGATTGGAATTGAACGAAAATGCGTCCCCCATACGGGACAATCCTCAGCGAGACTTAGCTTTAGGTCATCGAATTCGTGTCTTGGTCTTCGCTATCTGTGCGGCCTCGCCGCTGTAATCGTTGCAACCGTAGCCACAACAAGCGTCTCGGCTGAAAATAAGGATAAAAGCGCCATCCGAATGGACGCATTTCGTCTAATGGGAGCGAGTCTTAAAGTGCCGGGTGTTGCAGCATACTGCGAGAAGAACGTTGGAAGTAATCCGAGGTTGATGGCAGCTGCGAGGGCGTGGAATGACCGACACCACGCACTACTAACCAAAACAGTACGCGCAGTTGAATGGTCGGGCGGCATGTCCACCGCAGAGCGAGCGTATCTTGATCGTTTCGCTTACAAATTACTTGAAGCTGAATTCGATAGCGCACCTGACAAGTCGGCCTTGTGCAATGACATCCTAACAGCGATAGAAGCGGGCGATATGGAGTTAGCCAAGAGCCCGGTTACGGCTGAGGCAGCGCGTCATATCATGACAGTCCCTCTCGAATAACGCCGCTACACGTTGGCCTACTCTCTTGGCATTCGCATTATTCACAATGCTGTGAGACGGTAGGTGTTGCCATGTCAACATAAATGACATTGGCCCCGCATAGCGACGACCGTCATTCGATTGATTGATGTTTCTCACTCCGCGAATTTCTCAGCACCATGTCAAATATGATGACATTTTCTGAGTCACCAATCCCTCACAAAATTGACGATTGAAATCGAACGCGCGGCGTGCCTCGACTTTTCCATTGCACACGATGGAGCACGCCAATGAACGTATACTTCGCGACAACGACACAACTTGGTTTTAGTCCGACAACGGAAATCGCTTTCAGCTTCGATCTGTCGGAATTTCAGATGCGACCATTCCGACTAACTGAATTACCCGCAATCTTAGCCTTCGCGACCGAACTCGTGTCCCTCGCACCAAAAGGCACAACGCTGACCATTCATTCTCGGCGCAACAGATTGCGAGATGCCTTTAAGTGCAAATGGATCGAACGCTGGATCGCCGATGGATTCGCAAAGCAACCAGCAACTTGTCGGGAAGAATGGGCTAACTTGCATCAGATGATGTGCAAGCAAGAGATCAGCTTCGAATTTGAGAGCTTAGACCAAGCTTTGTTGACCCGATTACGTAAGGAATTCTCTAGCAGCAAGCCTCGCGAAACACCTATCCGACCGGCCCCGGGTGACCCGTATGAGAACCCGTGGAGGCGCGATACCGACGTGAGTGACGCGATTGATCGCGCGATGAAAAAGAAGCGCTAGCATGGACGAGGTAAAGCTACCCTCGGCTGCAAGCGAGCAAACAACATCCTTATCGGCGCTCGTTCTGGTCGGAGTGCCGCATGCAACGTAACAGCACCATCACCTCCCGCATTGCGGAGATAGCCGGGGACGGAATGTCGCGTTGTGCCGTTCCCGGTTGCGGGCAACCATCCATGCGTGTCGAAGGTATTGGCCTTGATGGTCATCACTGCAAGCGGCACGTCATTCACAGACAACGGCACGGCTCAACATGGTTCGGGACCTTCAAGCGGTCGGAGGTTCTGCCATACATGCGCGCTGCCCGGTCATACATTGCGCCACGGTTACTAACTGACCGCACCATCAAAGAAGCTGTTACCCGACTTGCGGTCATCATTGAGCAGGCACCCTTTGAGGCAAACACAAGGATACGTGGCCTCAATGCTCGAATCCGCGCGGACATTGCTTTCGGTCGGCTCAGGGTACGTGGCGTAAAGCCTGAAACCATCCTTGCCATTCACCTGGCCATCACGATCCTCATTGAAGAACATGGAGCCTGTCCAAGGTCCCGCGAGTTTCGCATCGTGCAGGTTGCCAAGATGGTTCACCGCAGGGCCTCCGGATATCACCGTGTATGGCAGGACCCGGGTGGTGGTCCGCTACGCACCGAACTTCACAAGTATGCCCGTAGTTCCGGCAGAGTCCTTCGCCTCATCGGTGAGAGGATCGAGGAGTGTTGTGAGCTCGCCACCGCCGACCATGCAGATGCCGTCTTGGACCTCAAGGTGAAGCGGTACGGCAATTACCCTTCCACGGTCATGTGAGTGATCAGGACCCTATTGCAAGGATCACACATGTTAGAACACGTACCCGATCACTTTGAGGCGAACCTCCAGAAACCCTACGCGTTCGAAACGCGGTGGCGTGTAGCCTCACCGCCACTTCGCACTGCCATTGATAACTTCATCGACTTCCTTCTCTCAAAAGAACCACCACGAAGGCGTGCCCGCAAGAACCACGACCTTGAGAAGTTCAAACGTGCGGCGGAGGTGATATGCTGCAACCTGCTCGCCATCACCCTTGCACCGGAGTCTTCGCGGCCATTGGCGGTGATACGTGGCCACTCTGCCTCTGCAACCTCCTCAATCTACGGCAAGCACTTCAATCAAGCATTGGACCTCATGGAGAGCCTTGGCATCATTACTTATGAGCGTGGCGGCAAGTTCATCCGCAAGGATATTCGTGCGCCGTCAACCATCATGGCCACCGCTAAGATTGCCGAGCATCTTCCCTCCATTGAGGATTGGTCATCGCTACGCCTTGAAGAACCGGAAAGCGTCATCGTCCTGAAAGACGGGCATGGAGAAGTTGAGCTTGATCCTCAATGGTTCGAGAGAGTCAAGGATGAGATGTCTTGCATCAACACCATGGTGCAATCCGAACGGGTGACCTTCAATGGCAACGTGGTCAGCGAGAAGGATACTGACAGCCATCCCGCTGTTCTTCTCCGAACACCTCACCATCGCAGCATGCGGCGCATCTTCAACGGAGACTATCAATCGGGCGGCCGCCTCTATGACGGCTTCTGGGAAACCATGCCAAAGGAGAACCGCAGTCGCATCCACATCGATGGACAGCCGATTGCCGTGGTGGACTATGGCCAGATGCACTTGCGTCTTGCGTATGCGAAAGCCGGTAAGCAACCGCCACCGGGTGACCTCTATGACTTCACCGGGGAGGATCATCTTCGTGACGATTGGTCAGCGCTCAGGGTTGCCCGCAAGCAATTGGTAAGCGCACTCATCACCGCAAAAGGACCTCTGAGGCAGTGGCCGGGGAGCCCTCGCGAGCGGCAACAGATAAGGGCGGCGTTCCCCGCAGGTATCAAGCCGCGACACGCAATGAACGTCATCAAGCAGCACCACCATGCCGTTGCCGCCGAGTGGTTTGAGAATGGGCGCAACCTGATGCTTCATCGTATCGAGAGCGACATCCTCGTGACGGTGCTTTGGCGGCTGGCCAAACTAAATATTATCGCCCTTCCGATTCACGACAGCGTGATTGTCCGACACGATCTTGCCGAGATTGCGCAACGGATCATGGAAGAGGAAGCCGACGGCATTCCCGCGAAGATAGAACGGCCCCAGGATTCGCAGCGCGAGTCACCAGCGCGCTTTCTATTGAAGCGAGTCCCTGAGTGCCGCCGAGCCAAACGCCTCTCAGTGAGTCCCTGAGGCGCTTCTCGGGCCTGCGGCGAATCGACTCAGGTTCGCACGACGTTACGCTTCCGCTAATGCACCCTTTCCTTACGGTATCCCCAAGAGGCTGACCTTGAAGCTGATGGAGAATAGACCACCATCCTCCATCGATACCTTGAGGCGATAGCTTCCCGGTCACGGCTTCCCTTAGCCTTAAAGTGACCGGGTAGACTGCTACACACCGGACAGACTTCAAGCCATCACCGTCATGTCCGGCCACCACGATCAGCGTGCGTGACACTCTAAGTCCGCATCACGATCACCACGAGGCCGATGGTGGTCGATAGATCACATCAATCCCTCAAGACTCCCGCCAAGTAATTCCATGAAGGTCAACAGGCGGCGTCAATGCATTCACCGCATCGGCAAGAGGCTTGATGGAATACCCTGCACCGTATGACCTTCCGACACTTCCCTTATTGGCATGCCCCGTGAGCGCGTCGTGTATCTCCTCATTGAGGCCTGCATCCCGCGCCATCCGCTTGAAGGTATGCCGAAACGAGTGAAACACCTTGCCGCTTTCATCAATGCCGCACTCCTCGCGCATGTAGCGGTTGATCCACTTCGACCATGCAGCCGACCTCGGACCCTTCCCCTCGGACCTCACATCCGGCCACAAGTCATCCTCAGTGCCCGCACCGCGTTTAATCAACCACGCGCGGTACTTGAGCAAACCAATGCGGACTAATTCGGGATGCACCGGAACGCGGCGGATAGATGTTTTGCTCTTGGTACGGCGGCCACCGCTGCGGCCAATGTCAAAAAACCATACTTCACCATCATCCTCATCCTGCCTGAGGTCACACACCCGCAATTGTGCAATCTCATTGAGGCGCATTCCCGTCATCATCGCGATGAGAGGAATCCAGACGGCCGCCTCACCTCCACCACCGTCCGGCCTCAGGCGGTCAGCATAAACAGGCGACGTGAAGATTGCCGTGAGGTCTGCCTTGGTGAGGATTCCGCGCGATGTTTCATCATCGGCATCCACGTCATACTTGATGTCCTTTCCGAACGGATTGGTAAAGGTCAGAGATACATCATCGAGCAATCCGGCTTTCGCCGCCCTTGAGACAATCCCGCCGATTATCTGCAACGTCTTGTTGATGGTGGTCGCATGGCGAAGCGGAAACGCGGATAGGTCGCGCTCCAGGAGTTTCGGCAGCGGCAACTTGCGAAGATTGGCAGGCAGTCCCTTTGGGACCTTGGCGATAGCGTCACGAAATTCTCGTGCCTTCCCCCGCGTGATGTCCGCAAGGCGCATGTCTCCATGCAATTCCGTGAAGTACCGGACGGCCTGCTCAGCCTCAATGATAGTGTTATCCCCCGGCTTCCGTGCACCCCTCGCCTCGCCAGTGCCCCCGGCCTTCCACACCTTGAGGGCTTCCGAGAGCAGGGGGCCGCGCGAGACCTCAACGGGGATGGATGGTGTCGGTACATCCTCACCCTTGTGGCGCTTCTCCATGTCGCTGTATGCCCGGGCATGCGCCTTCAGGACCGAAAGTGCGGTCTTCTGAAACTCCGGTGATGATCTATCGCAAGACACCCCGCGCTTCTTGAACTCAGCAGCGGTTTCGGCACGGACAATCGAAGGGTCGCGCCGCGCGTATGCCTCGCGGTATTCATCCGCAAGGTCCCCAACCTCCTCGCCATAAACCTCCGCATGGTCCACCTCCATGCCAGACATTGCGGGTGATCGGATGCTAGTGAGGTCAGGCCAGTCATTGGCACGCTGGCGAGGGTCTTGAAGATGTCGCCTGTCATCACCGGCGATCCGAACCTCCTCATCACCGGCCATGAGGTTACGATAGACCGCCTCACCAATCTCCTCCGGGTCAACCGCAGTGGCAGCCGCAGGGATCGATGGTGCTGGCGACTGCAACGCCTTCACCGCGTCGTCCGTCAGGTCAATGAACCACGCGGCAATAGGATGAGCCCGCCGCTTGGCTTCCTTCACGTCTTTGACGCCGAGCGACCGAACGTATTCTTTCTTAAAGTGTCCCGCCTTGGCGTTGATGAGGTCGCGGAATTGCTCCCGCACATGCTTCGGAGAGGGTTTGCCTGCTAACGGCCCGGGGAGCCTCTTACGAAATTCATAGACCCCGGATTTGCGTCGCTGGATATAGCTCATGGCTGCCATTGTGGACCACCCTTGTGGACTACGGTTGTGTAGCAAGGTGGCCTCTCTAAGCTTATGATCGCTTAGAGTTTTCCGTATTTCAATGGCTTAGATGATGATTGGCGCTCCCTAGGGGAATCGAACCCCTGTTTCAGCCTTGAGAGGGCCGCGTCCTAACCGCTAGACGAAGGGAGCACTGGCGCAGGGAATAGCCGCGAAACGCGCGCTTCGCAAGGCGGCAGCGCGATATTCGCGGCGTCGCCGCCGGAAAGCGGGAAAAAGCTGCACGTGGCCAGTATCTTCCGCCCATTCATGGGGGTACGGGCGCCGTACAGAACTGGCCAGTCCATCTCTGGAGAATGCGAACCGGGCCTCAGGGCTCGTTGGCGAATTTCAGCCGGCCGGTCGGCTTCAGGGTGCGGGCATCGAAGGTGAGAATTTCGGTCGCGCCGCCGACATCCAGCGTCATCACCAGATGGTCGCCCGCGGTCGCGGTGGAGACAATCCGCGCGCCCTTCGGCAGCATCGTTGTGGTCTCGGTGGCGGCAGCCACCCTTCCCTCGGTGCGAAAAAGACGATAGCCGATGGCAACCAGCACGGCCGCGACTGCAAGCGCCGTGGTGAGGCCCGCGATCAGCATCATCCGCCGCACCCGCGCGAAAAGCGCGGCCTGCTCGGCGGTCGGTTCGGGCGCAACGGTTTCAGTCATACAACGCTCATTGCAAGGCTTATCGGTGGAACAAACGGCTTCAGAGTCCGGTCAGTTGCAAACGATCACCGTCACCGGCGACGAGGGCTCGGCGCGACTCGACCGCGTGCTCGCGGTACGGCTGCCGGAGCTGTCACGGTCGCGACTGAAAGCGCTGATCCTCGCGGGCCAGATCTCGCTGCGGGGCAACCCGATCCTCGACCCCGCTTATCATGTCGTCCCCGGCGATACGATCACTATTCGCGTGCCGCCGCCGGTTTCCGCCGAGCCGGAACCGGAGAACATCCCGCTCGATATCGTCCATGAGGACGACGACATTATCGTCATCGAGAAGCCGAGAGGACTGGTGGTTCACCCCGCCGCCGGCCACGAAACCGGCACGCTGGTCAACGCGCTGATCGCCCATTGCGGCGAGAGCCTGTCCGGCATCGGCGGCGTGAGGCGGCCGGGCATCGTGCATCGGCTCGACAAGGACACCACCGGGCTGATGGTGGCGGCGAAGAACGACCGCGCCCACGCCTCATTGTCCGCCCAGTTCGCCGATCACGGCCGCACCGGCGCGCTGCGACGCGGCTACATGGCGTTCGTCTGGGGCGTGCCGAACCGGCTTCACGGCACCATCGATGCGCCGATCGACCGCCACCCCTACGCGCGGGAGAAGATGGCCGTGCGCCAGGGCGGCCGCGAGGCGATTACCCACTGGGAGGTGCTGGACACCTTCAACGGCCGCGACGGCAAGCCTGTCGCCAGCCTGCTCGCCTGCCAGCTCGAGACCGGCCGGACCCATCAGATCCGTGTCCACCTCAGCCATATCGGCCATCCGCTCATGGGCGATGCCGTTTACGGCCCCGGTTTCAAGACCAAGGCCAATGCACTCACGCCCGGCGCCCGCGCCGCGCTGGAGGGTCTTGGGCGACAGGCATTGCATGCCTATCTGCTGACGCTGGAGCACCCCGGAACCGGCGAAATCCTTGAATGGACAAGCGATCTTCCGCCCGATCTTGCTGCCTTGCGGCATCGGCTCATGGTCTAATTCTGACATTTGCCTCCCGTCTCAGCAGGAATTTGCAAATGTCAGAATTTAAAGGACCATGAGCAATCAAAGCTTTTCAGTGGAGCCTTGGATTTGACACTCGCATAAGAACTCTGCTGCGAAGCGAGATAGCGAATATCAAATCCGCTCCGCTGATCGCGGCAGAATGACGCAAATGCATCTACTAATGCCTTTTCTTTCAATTATTTAATCTTCTACACGGGATCGTGACCCCGTTTTGTTCTTTCTTTTTCCGACGGCTTTCGTGTATATTGCACCTGCGCTGGATGTCCCAGTGCAGGAACATCGCAGCTCGGTTGGCTTTAACCCAGCGACCGCTGCCTGGCCCGCCGCTATCGGGGGCCTGAACCACTGGAGGGCGCTACACATGGCCCGTACAGCCACTCTGCCGGTTCTCAATGGAGAATCCGGCCTGTCCCATTACCTCGCCGAAATTCGCAAATTCCCGATGCTGGAACCCCAGCAGGAATACATGTTCGCCAAGCGTTGGCGCGAACATGACGATCGCGATGCGGCGCACCATCTGGTCACCAGCCATCTGCGGCTCGTGGCGAAAATCGCCATGGGTTATCGCGGCTACGGCCTGCCCATCTCCGAGGTCGTCTCCGAAGGCAACGTCGGCCTGATGCAGGCGGTGAAGCGGTTCGAGCCCGACAAGGGCTTCCGCCTCGCCACATATGCCATGTGGTGGATCAAGGCTTCGATTCAAGAGTACATCCTGCGTTCGTGGTCGCTCGTGAAGATGGGCACCACCGCGAACCAGAAGAAGCTGTTCTTCAATCTGCGCAAGGCGAAGAGCAAGATCAACGCGCTGGACGAAGGAGATATGCATCCCGACCAGGTCAAGCTGATCGCCAAGCGACTAGGCGTCACGGAACAGGACGTTGTCGACATGAACCGCCGCCTCGGTGGCGACGCGTCGCTCAACGCACCGATTCGCGACGATGGCGAACCCGGGGAATGGCAGGACTGGCTGGTGGATAACTCGCCCAGTCAGGAAGCCATCATGGCGGAGAGCGAAGAGTACAATCATCGCCGCCAGGCGTTGAACGGCGCGATGAGCGTGCTCAATCCTCGTGAGAAGCGCATCTTCGAGGCGCGGCGTCTGGCCGACGAGCCGATGACGCTGGAAGACCTCGCGAGCGAGTTCGGCGTGTCGCGCGAGCGCGTGCGCCAGATCGAGGTGCGGGCGTTCGAGAAGGTGCAGGCGGCGGTGAAGACCACCGTCGCCCGGCAGGAGCAGGCAGCGCTCGCCGCAGCTCACTGATCTCGCTGACCACCTGACGAAAAAGCCGGCGGAAACGCCGGCTTTTTTATTCCGATGTCGATGAGCGATCGTTACCGCGCTCGCTACTCGCCCCACGCCATGAAGGCGCCGTTGAAGGCGCGTTCGCCGGGCGCGCCCTTTTCAATGGCGATGATGGCGCGCCGCTGATTGGAATAGACCAGCGGCACGTCGAACCACGACCGCTCCTTGAGCAGTTGCAGGTTGCGCGCGCGATCACTCTCGACGTTCGACAGCCCGATCAGGAAAAAGCCGTCCGTGACCTTGACCGCGAGTCCGGCCAGCGGCGTGCCGCGCGCCTGCTCGTTGGATTTCATCAGGATGCCCGGCACGTTGGCGACGGTGCCGTTGTCGAAGTCCGGCGGCAGCACGAACGTCAGTTCGGCGGTGTGGCTCGCCGGCAGCGAGGTATCGGTATTGCGGCGGAACGACATCGTCATCTTGAACTTGCGTTCCGGAATGTCGATGTCGGCGCGCACCGCGATATCGTCCGGCTTGCCGTCGTTGCTCTTCACCGGCTCGGTGCGCCAGACCACGCTGCCGACATATTGCTTGCCTTTCGGATCGCTCGGATCCTCATCATAGAGCACGACGCGTTGCGCCACCGGCGCCACGGCGTCCGTCGAGCCGGGTTGTCCGACGCGGTCGGTGATCTTTGGCGGCGGCGCAGTCGAGGTGTTCTTCGGCGCCTGCGTGGTGACGGCTGCCTGTTTGCCCAACAGCCCGCGAACGTAGGTTAGCCCCTTCTGACCCCACAGGATGCCGGCGCCGGCGAGGATCAACACCAGGCCGAGAATAATCGCGCCCTTGAACGGAAAACCGCCGCCGGTCTTGACCCGTCGCCCCTTGCCGCCACGCCGCTGCGGCCGTGACGGCGGCGGCTCGGAGGCTTCCGCGATGCCCTCGTCGTAATCAGAGGACCCCGGCGCGCCGACGCCGCGGTCTTCCATGCTCGGCTCGAGCCGATCGAATTCCGGCGATGGCGACGGCACGTTGGCGTAAGTGCGGCGTGCGGCGCGATTGGCCTTCGCGGTGGCGCGGCCAAGATCGTCGGCGTCGGCCACCACGTCGCGGAAGCCCCGGACGCCTTGCCCGCCGCCAGAACCACCACCATGGGCGGCCGGATCGGCGACCCCTTGAGGTGCACGGTCGGGCTCAAGACTGCGGCGTGGACTTCCGGTTCGCTCGCGCGCGGCGGACGGTGGCGTATCGTAAGGCGCCGCCGCTTCGTTGTGCGGTTCGGGCCGCGAAGCCCATGCTGGCCGCTCGTCACCGCGCGGCTCCTCCGGCGCGGGAGACGGACGATTTTCAAGGAAAGACGGACGTGCCGGCTGGCCCGCGCCGCCCGATTTGGCGGCGTCGCGCTCGGCCTGACGGGCAGCGGCAGCCCGGCTGCCGGTACGGAATGCGT
>JBARXT010000293.1:0-2567 GCA_049647485.1 Xanthobacteraceae bacterium | reverse complement strand
GTGCGGTTCATGGCGGGGGTTTAGCCGAGCTATGGCAGCGAGGGAAGCCGGGGCGTCGTCGCGCCGCTCAGGCCGGTGGCGACGCAGGGGGCGCCTGCGGCGCTGGCGGCTCACGCCACGCACCGGCCTTGCGTCCCGCGATCAGCCAGTAGACCGCACCGGCGACGACGCCCGCGCCCATCATGATTTCCAGATGCCGCCGCACGATGCCGTCGAAGTGCATCGTCGCCGGATCGAATGGCACCAGCCCGAGATAACAGGCAAGGCCTGTGAGCGCGCCGCCGACCGCATAGGTCAGGGCGCTGCGAATGCTGAAGGCTTCGGTAACCAGCACCACCAGCAACGCCGGGATCAAGGCGAAGCCGCTGACGAAGATGAAGCCGAAGCCGAACATGACATTCAGCGCATCCGGATCGATCGGGCCGAGCGCCATATCGCTCCAGTCCGGAAACAGGATCGCCATCACGATCACCGCGCCGGCGGCAAAGCATGCCAGCAAGAGGCCGATCACGATCGCGAACATATGGCCGATCAGCGACATGAAGGTGCTGGCCCCTCGCCGCCGCCATCCTTCGAGGCTCGCGGCATTCGCCGCTCGCACCTCAGGATGACGGATGTGCCGGTCGCGTCACTCTGAGGTGCCGCCGCAAAGCGGCGGCCTCGAAGGGCGACGCAGCCATGCAACATGAGTATCAATCCGTCATCGCCATGGCGCGGAGCGCCTGACGCTCGCGCGCGGAGAGCTTTTCGGTTTCCGACTTGAGCTGGCCGCAGGCGGCGAGAATGTCACGGCCGCGCGGCGTGCGCACCGGCGACGAGTAACCGGCATTGAAGACGTATTCGGAGAATTTCTCGATCTGATCCCAGTCGGAGCATTCGTAGCGTGTGCCGGGCCACGGATTGAACGGGATCAGGTTGATCTTGGCGGGGATGCCCTTGAGCAGCTTCACCAATAGCTTCGCATCGTCGAGCGAATCGTTGACGCCTTTCAGCATCACGTACTCAAAAGTGATGCGGCGCGCGTTCGACGCGCCGGGATAGTCGCGGCAGGCTTGCAGCAATTCGGCCAGCGGATACTTGCGGTTCAGCGGCACCAGCTCGTTGCGCAACTCGTCGCGCACCGCGTGCAGCGAGATCGCCAGCGACACGCCGATCTCCGCGCCGGTGCGCACGATGTTCGGCACCACGCCGGAAGTCGACAATGTGACGCGGCGCCTGGAGATGCCGATGCCATCGCCATCAGTGACGATCAGCAACGCATCGCGCACCGCATCGAAATTGTAGAGCGGCTCGCCCATGCCCATCATCACGACGTTGGTGACGAGGCGGTTGCCGGTCGGCGTGGCGCGGTCGGCCCAGTCGTTGAGGCGGTCGCGCGCCACCATGATCTGGCCGACGATCTCGCCGGCGGTGAGGTTGCGCACCAGCCGCTGCGTGCCGGTGTGGCAGAACGAACAGTTCAGCGTGCAGCCGACCTGCGAGGAGACGCACAGCGTGCCGCGATCCGTCTCCGGAATGTAGACGCACTCGACCTCGTGCGGATTTTCGCCGGCCGTGCCGCTCGGCAGCCGCAGCAGCCACTTGCGGGTGCCGTCGTTGGAAGTCTGTTCGGCGACCACTTCCGGCCGCGCCACGGTGAAGTGCCCGGCAAGCTGCGCGCGCATCTCCTTCGAGATGGTGGTCATCGCATCGAAATCGGCGACCCCGCGCACATACATCCAGTGCCAGAGCTGCTGCACCCGCATCTTGCGCTGCGCCGGCGCGACGCCGATGCCGCCGAGCAGGTCGGCGAGCTCAGTGCGCGACAGACCGACCAGCGACGGCACGGCCGGCGGCACGTAGCTTTCCAGCGGGGTCTTTTCCAGCGGCATATCGCCGGACGGCGGCGTTCGGGAACGCGGCGCGGCGCTGATGGAACCGGCTTCGACGGGCGAAACAGTCATGGAACTTCGGTCTGTTAAGGAACGATCCCGCTCCAGATAGGCTTTCCCGCGCCCGCTGGAAAGGCGCAAATGGCCGAATCCGGCCGTTCGCGCCGGTCAAATCTCCGGCAGGTTACCGGCGGCAGTCCTGGGCCATGCGGTCCAACGCCTGCGACAGCCCCTTGAGCGAGAACACGTCGGTGGTCTGGGTGCCCCTGCTGGAGACGGCCTTGACGGTCATGTCGGCGCCCTTGCGCATCGCCTCGACCAGCTTCTCCTCCTCCGCGGCATTCTTGATCCAGAGTCCGTCGCCCTGAGTATACATCGCGTAGTTGCCGCTGCCGATCTCGAGCGTCGATTCCGACCCCGGCTTGGCCGGATAGCCGAGCATGATCGAGACTTCGTTGACGACCTTCTCAGCCGGGCGGCTCGAGATAAAGGCATAGGCGGGATCGCGCGGCCGATTGGGCGGATTGGTCTTCGACGATGACGGCTTGGCCAGCGCGAAGCAGACCTTCTTGCCGTGGGGCGCGGCAGTATAGGCGCCCCAGCTTCCGAATTGTCCGAGCAGCGTCGGCTCGCTGGATTCGGATTTCGCGCCGCGCTGTGCGAGCGCAATCGTCGAACTCGCGCACAGCATCGCGC
>JBARXT010000292.1:0-2729 GCA_049647485.1 Xanthobacteraceae bacterium | reverse complement strand
GGTGAAGTTGCCTGCACGGGTGGCGACGCTGGTGGTCGGCAATCCGCTGATCGCCGATGTCACCCTGCAATCCGGCGGCATGATCGTCGTGACCGGCAAGGGCTACGGCGCCACCAACGTCATTGCGATGGATCGCGCCGGCGACGTTCTGGTGGACCGCACCATTCTTGTCAGCGGTCCCGCCGACAAGGTCGTGACGGTCTATCGCGGTTCCGATCGCGAATCCTACAGCTGTATGCCGGCCTGCGAGCGCCGCATCACGCTCGGTGACAGCGAGAAGTATTTCAAATCCACCATGGATCAGGCCGGAGCGCTCAATAATCAGGCGAGCGGTGGCAGTGCCGCCACCACCGGCAAGGCCAATTGATCGGCACGTTCTCGCTTCCATGAAGAAGAGCTTTGAGGCTGGTTCGCCGCTTCGAAGACGTGGCCGCGCACGGTTAACGCGTGGTTGACGCCGTGAGGCGCTTTGTTCGGAACCGCCGAAACACTTCAACAATGAGTTTCGTTTAGAACCCGACGGTAGATAAATCCTGCCTGTCAGGGAGGCATACTGATGCCGTCGTCCGGAAAGCCACATGCCGACCTTCGCCGCGTGCTGCGGCGGTGGCGGCGCAATCAACGCGGATCCGCCGCTATCGAGTTTGCGCTCGTCGCGCCGATGTTCTTCGGGCTGCTGTTCGCCATTTTCGAGATCGGCATCACTTTCTTTGCAGGGCAGGTGCTGGAAAACGGCCTGCAGCAAAGCGCGCGAAAGATGTTCACGCATCAGGCCGCTGACACGAGCATGACCCAGGCGCAGTTCACCGAGGATCTTTGCGGGCGGGTATCGGTCCTGATGGATTGCACCAAGCTGCGCGTCAATGTGAGCGTGACCGCACCCGGTGCGCCGATCGCCATCAAGAATCCTATCAGCACCGACGGTGCATTCGTCGACAGTTTTAACTATCAGAATCCGCAGCCCCAGGACACGGTGGTGGTCAGTGCCTTCTATCCTTGGCCCCTCGTGGTCACGCAACTGGGCTACAGTCTCGCCAATATCAATTCTGGCACACCGAACGCGAAGTATCTGTTGGCGGCGATGGCGGCTTTCCGTGTTGAACCGAGGTGATCGAGCCATGGCCAGCCTCGTGATCAAATGCGCGCGTCAATTGCGGCATCATATCGCGGCGTTCTCGGACAATGTGCGCGGACTGGCGGCGGTCGAGTTCGCGATGATTCTCCCGCTGATGCTGGTCACCTTTTTTGGCGTCATCGGCACGACATCGGCGATCTCGATCGATCGCAAGGTGACGCTGATCGCGCGAACCCTGTCCGACCTGACGTCACAGAACGACAACGTCACTGATACCGATATCCAGAATTTCTTCGCGATCGGGAATGCGATGATGACGCCTTACAAGGCGACGGTGAATCCTTTCAGCGGCGGGCCGCTCAAGGCGGTCATCACCGAGGTTTACGTCAATCCGTCCAATGGCGAAGCGCGCGTGAAATGGAGCAAGGCGAACGGCGCGGGGACGGCGATGACGGTCAACGATCTGGTGAGCATGCCCGCCGATCTCATCGGCAAGGACGCCAGCAACAAGGTGCTGCCCAATCAGTATTTCATCCTGAGCCAGGTGAGCTACAACTATGCGCCGTCGATCCTGCCGGGAATTGCCACCGTGGAACTCAAGGAATCGACTTATACGCGTCCGCGCGTGACGATGTCCTATGCCTGCGTGCGAATGAACGGTGTGACGCCCTGTCCCAAGTAATTGCAAGCGTGCAGCCGCTGTGCGTTCTGAAAACGGAAAGGCCGTGCATCAGCACGGCCTTTCCTGTCTTGTAAACTGGAATACCGCTTGTCACGGACCCGCGTGGGGCCGCAATCGACCGCGTCTTAGCCAGCAGCCCGCAGATTGTCCGCGGAGGATTTGCCGGAACGGCGATCCGCGACGATCTCGTAGCTGATTTTCTGGCCTTCACGCAGCGTGCCGAGACCGGCGCGCTCGACGGCGCTGATGTGCACGAACACATCGTTGCCGCCGTCGTCGGGCTGAATGAAGCCGTAGCCCTTGGTTGCGTTAAACCACTTTACGGTTCCCATGCTCATGGGATAGTCCCTTCTCAAAAAAGTATAGTCGAAACCCACTCTCGTGGGCTGGTGGCATCGAATTTTTGGAAGGGTCGTCAGCGTCTAAACCGGCTGTACCGGTAGTTAGCGAATGTCGTCCGGCCGAAAATCGATCAGGGTAGATTATTCGAAAGCAGGTGCCAAAACAATCCTGACGCGCACGTTTTTTGCGGCGCGCCGGATGGCGGTCGGCTGACGATTCCTGTCAGGGGCGCAATGCCCTTGTTTTTCCAGTCTTTTCCGCAGATGGCAGGCAGTTACCGGCGGCGGAACTGGCCGCGCGGCGGTCCGCTGCGCGGCGGTCCGCCGGCGGGGCGCTCGTCCTTGTGGCGGAAGATCAGCCGGCCCTTTTCGAGATCGTAGGGCGACATCTCGATGGTCACCCGGTCGCCCGCCAGCGTCTTGATGCGGTTCTTCTTCATCTTGCCGGCGGTGTAGGCGACGATCTCGTGCCCCGCGTCGAGTTGAACGCGGTAGCGGGCATCGGGGAGGATTTCGGTCACCAGTCCTTCGAACTGGATCAGTTCTTCTTTGGCCATCGGTTTCTCCAGATCGGGTTTCGCCAGAGCGGCCGGCGGCTAGCGCCGCGGGCCCTGGTTGCGTTGCGGTTGGG
>JBARXT010000291.1:0-14623 GCA_049647485.1 Xanthobacteraceae bacterium | reverse complement strand
CCCATATGCTGGTTGGTGCCCCACGCGCCGAACGCGAATTCCACCGTATGCGTCTTGCCGGCGACGATCATGCCGTTGGCCGCGAGCGTGCGCGCCAGGGTGCCGGTCGCGGGTGACACCCGCTTCTCCCAGACTTTCGAGCCGCCGGTCGTCACCTTGCCTTCGAGATCGACGAGGTCTTTCAAACCGTAAGGAATGCCGTGCAGCGGCCCCAGCACATAGCCGGCGGAGCGTGCGAGATCAGCGGCCTTCGCTGCGGCCCGTGCCTCGTCGGCATAGATCGCGATGAAGGCGTGCAGAGAATCGTTGTGCCGCGCCATCCGCGCGAGGCACGCGTCGGTAAGTTCGACGGAGGAAATCTTGCGCTGCGCGAGCAGTCCCGCCAGGTCCTCGACCGTCAATGCCGTGAGATCGCTTCCGCCGCCCATCGCCGCACCCGTGTTGTTGATCTTGTTTGTGGTCTTGGGTTCGGTCTTAGAGGAATTTACTTCAAACCGAAATAGGCGCGGCGCAGGGCTTCATTGTCGGTCATCTCGGCCACGGTGCCGGAAAAGCGGATGCGACCGCCTTCCAGCACGAACACCCGCGTCGCGACTTCAAGAAAGCCGATGTTTTGCTCGGCGATCAGAAGCGCCAGCCCCTGCTTTTGCAAACGGCTCAGCACCTGAAGGACTTCCTTGACCAACAGCGGCGACAGGCCGGCGGACGGTTCGTCCATCACCAGCAGCTTCGGCTCCGCCGCGAGCGCCTTGGCGATGCCGAGCATCTTGCGCTGACCGCCGGAGAGGGTCGAGGCCGCGTTGCGACGCTTCTCGCGCAGCACCGGAAACAGGCCGTAGAGTTCTTCGGTACGCGCGCCGGGATTGGCGTGGCCGAGCGCCTGCGCGCCGACTTTCAGATTTTCCTCGATCGACAGATCGGGAAACACCGCCAGCTCCGACATGTAGGTCATGCCGAGCCGCATGCGGTCGCTGGAGCGCATCCGCGTCACGTCGCGGCCGCCGAGCGCGATGTGGCCTTGCCGCGTATCGATCAAGCCGACCAGCGATTTCAGAAACGTGGTCTTGCCCGCGCCGTTGGCGCCGAGCAGCAGCACGGTCTCGCCCGGCCGCACATCGAGATCGACGCCCCACAGCACCTGCATGGTGCCGTAGCCGGCATCGACGCCTTTCGCGTCCAGCAACGATACGGTGTCAGGCGCCATGTTCGCCTCCGAGAAACACCTCGATCACCTGCGGCACCTTCACCGCGACGGCAAGCGGACCTTCGAAGATTTCCTTGCCGGCATTCATGACGATCACGCGGTCGGTGATCTGTTCGATGAAGCCCATCAGATGCTCGACCACGATGATGGCGAGGCCGGATTGCGCCAGCGTCTTGATGTGCCCGGCGATCCAGTCGAGTTCGGTCGGGTTCAGCCCGGCCGCGAGTTCGTCGAGCAGCAACAGCCGCGGCCGCGTCGCCAGCGCGCGCACCAGATCCAGCATCTTCTGCTGCGAACTGTTGAGGTCGGACGCCGGGCGGTCGGCCAACTCCGCGAGATGATACTGTTCGAGCATATCTGACAGCTTCGGCGGTGCGACTTCGGCGCGGCCGTAGGCCAGCGCCACCTCGACATTCTGCCGCACGGTGAGCGACAGGAACGGCTTCGGAATCTGGAAGGTACGGTTGATGCCGCGATGCACGATCTTGTGTGACGCCACGCCGCCGATCGACGCGCCGTCATAAGTCAGCGTACCGCCGTCCGGCGCGTAGAGCCCGGAGATGACGTTGATCGCCGTGGTCTTGCCGGAGCCATTCGGGCCGACCAACCCGAGGATTTCGCCGGACGAGACGTGAAAGCTCAGGCCGTCCAGTGCGTGGAAGCCGCCGAAGCGCTTGACCAGTCCGCTGACGGAGAGAATGGGCTTGGCGTCAGGGGACATTCCAGCCTCGCCGCGTTGCCAGCGACACCAAACCGGCCGGCAGGAACAGCACCAGCGCCATGATCAGCACGCCATAGATCAATTGAAAATACTGCGGCGTGGTGAAGCCGATCAGGTTGTAGATGCCATAGAGGATCAGCACGCCGACGATTGGGCCCATGATGGTCGCGACCCCGCCGAACAGCGCGAACACGATGGCGAAGATGCTGAAGTCGCTACTGAACACGTTGTCGGGATAGAACACCGAGACGTACCAGGCGAACACGCCGCCGG
This sequence comes from Xanthobacteraceae bacterium, assembly GCA_049647485.1. Taxonomy (GTDB): domain Bacteria; phylum Pseudomonadota; class Alphaproteobacteria; order Rhizobiales; family Xanthobacteraceae; genus 62-47. The sequence goes on along the minus strand of JBARXT010000291.1, from coordinate 12,425 downwards.
CGAGACCCGCGACCAGCGCCGACGCCAGCCATGCGATCACCCGCATCTTCACCACGTTGACGCCGGCCATCGCCGCGCTCACCGCATCCTCGCGCACCGCCTGCAACGCCATGCCGAAACTGGAGTTGCGCAGGAACACCACGATGCCGAGCGTCAGCGCCAGGATGATCACCGCCCCGACATAAGCGAGCGTGGGATTGAAAGTGCCGTTGAGCGCGACGCCATACGGCCCCTTGGTAATGGATTCCAGCGCCGGGTTAGCGACGAAGTGCAGCACTGCGAGCGCGGCCGCCAGATTGGCGATGGCGAAATACGCGCCCGACAGCCGCAGCAGCGGCGTCAGCAACAGGCCCAGCAGCACGCCGACCGCGCCGGCCACCAGCACGGCGAGCGGCGCCGGCGTCTGAAAGTGCATCACCATGATGGCGAAGCCGTAGGCCCCCGCGCCGAAGAAGCCGACATAGCCGAACGGCAGATAGCCGGTGAAGCCGTAGATGATGTTCACGCCCTGCGCGAGGATCAGGAAGATCACGAAATTGAACAGCAGCAGGTGATTGTCATAAACACCGGGCAGGATCGCGAAAGCGGCGATCAGCGGCGCGACGATCAAGAGCAAGTGGCGTATGAAAGTATCGCGTTTCATGTTTTGCCAAACGCATTGCGGGACGTCATTGCCGGGCTTGACCCGGCAATCCATCCACTTTCCGAGAAAAGATGGATGCGCGGATCAAGTCCGCGCATGACGATCTTTGCTTTCGTCAAAGGCAGAAGGATTTTAGGCAACGCGCACCTTCCTTCCCAACAGCCCGCTCGGCCGCAGCAGCAACACGAGGATCAGCAACACATAGGGCAACAGGTCCGCCCACGACGACAGGAAAGTCTGCACCAGCATGTAGCAGATGCCGTAGACAACGCCGCCGAGCGCGGTGCCGAGCGGATTGCCGAGCGAGCCCAGCACCACGATGACGAAGGCGGTGACCGTCGCGTCCGCCCCGAAGGCCGGCGTCACCGAGCCGAACATGAAGGGTGCGAACACGCCGGCGATCGCCGCGAGGCCGAGCCCGATGCCGAACGCGGCGGCGCAGACGCGATCGACATTGATGCCGGTGGCGAACGCTTCATCGCGGCGCGACATCACCGCGCGGGTCAAGGTGCCGAGCCGGGTGCGATAGAGATAGACATAGACAAGCCCGATGGCGATAACGCTGACCGCCGCCGCGATCACCCATGCCGCCGGAAACGACTGGCCGAAGATGTCCACCGGCCCGCCTTCGGGCTTGGCGCCGAACGCTTTCGCCACGCTGGTCATCAGGCTGCCGAGTTCGCGACTCGGGATCGAGCGCTCGCTGGTGCCGAAGGCGATGGTCACCAGCGCCTCGATCACCTGCGACAGGCCGAAGAACAGGATGATCGACAGCATTTCCGGATCGCGCGACTGTTGCAGGCGCGGCACCAGCAGGCCATACAATACCATGCCGACGATCACGAAGATCACAAACGCCAGCGGCACCGCCAACAGCGGATCGAGCCCGGTGAGATAGAACACACCGAACGCGACGAAGGCTCCCAGCATCAAAAAATCGCCATGCGCCAGATTGACGATGCGCATGACGCCGAACACCAGGTTCAACCCGATTCCGAGCAGGCTGAAATACAGCCCGAACAAAACTCCGGCGATGAGCGGATAGGCCAGCATCAAGTCTCCGTTTACGCGGGAGCGTCATCCTGAGGTGCGAGCGAAGCGAGCCTCGAAGGATGAAGCCGTCGCCCTTCAAGGCTCGGCGCGATGCGCCTCGCCCCTCAGGGTGACGGCTTTCAGTTTGGCTTACGGCCGCGGATAGACCGGCTTGCCGGTGGCGACCTCGTGCGGATAGACCGCGACGAACTTGATGTGGTCGTGATCGTTGAGTTCGAGCTGGCCGAGCGGCGTCAGTTCGCCGATCTGCCCGCCGGTCTCGTCCAGCGCGAAGGTGCCGTCGAGCGTCTTGAGCTTGCCGGACAGGCTGAACACCGCCTTGCGCAGTTCCATCTGGTCGAGGCTGGTCGCGACCGACAACGTCTTCTCGATCACCAGCGCCGTGGTGTAACCCGCCACCGCGTTGAAGCCGAACTCGATCTTGCCGTCGGAATACTTCTTGTCCCACGCCTTGCGATAGTCGGCGATGTTCATGCCGAAATTGACCGGATAGGCCATCTCGGACGGCGGCACGTAGGTGAAGACGTGCTGCAGGCCCTTGGCGCCGACGTTCTTCTCCAGCAACTCCGTCTCGAGGCCTGGATAGATGCAGAACAGCATGTTGAACTTGATGCCGACGTCCTGCACGTTGCGCAGGAACGCAATGTCGTTCGGCGCGTAGCCGAGATGGATCACCGCGTCCGGCTTCGCCGCGCGAATGTTGTTGAGGATCACCGTGTAGTTGGTGGTCTCGGTCGGCACGCCCTGATCGTAGACGATCTCGATCGGCGCCTTGGCGTCCTTGATAAACTTGCGCAGGGCGTTGGCCTGGGTGCCGGTGAACTCGTTGGTCGAATACAGGATCGCAACGCGCTTGATGCCGAGTGCGGGGCCATCCTTGGTCAGGAAGTCCGCGATCGGCTTCGGCCAGATGGTCGAGACCGGGTCCGACATCAGCGCGATGTACGGATTGTCCTTGGTGAAGAAGCTGCCGCCAGTGCCGGTCTGGTCGAACAGGAACATCTTGTGGTCGCGGGCGATGGTCACCGCCGGCGCGGTCAGCACCGAGCCGGAATCCGCCACGAACAGATCGACCTTGTCCTGGGTGATGAGCTGATTGTAGAGCGTCGCGGCGGTCGCGGTGTTGCTCTGGTCGTCATAGGCGATCAGCTTGATCGGAATTTTCTTGTCGAACGCCTTCACATAGACGCCACCCTCGGCGTTCTTCTGCTCAACCCAGAGTTTCAATCCGGCGTGAACCGGCATCGAGATCGAGGCATACCGGCCGGACGAAGCGTAGAGCGTTCCGAGCTTGATTTCCGATGGCGCATCGGCAGCCGAAGCCTGTGAAACCATGGCTGGCGACGCCAAGGTCACACCCATGGCCATGGCCGCGATCACTTTCTTGAACATCTCGTCCTCCCGGATCGTTTTTCTTGTGCGACAGATTAGCGCTGCGACAATCTATCGTCTTGCGTTCTCTGTATGCAAGGGCGGCTGGCAAGGTATCTTTTGCAGGCAAGAGGGTCCGCGCGCGGGTCGGGCGGCGCACTGGCCCCGCCAATTCCGTCTCGCGGACCGCTCAACGCCACCGGCATATCTGCCCGTCGCTCGCTGTCCGAGCGTTGACGCTGGCGGGACAAATGGCGCATCAAGATCGTCATGCGCGGACCCGAGCGATCCGCGCCGTGACAAAATGAGGAAACGAGACATGGCCGAAGCCGCGCGCGCGCGCCCCATTCCGACGCCGGAAACGCAGCACTTCTGGGACGGCACCAAGGCCGGCGAACTGCGCCTGCAACGCTGCGACGCCTGCGATCATGTTTATTTTCCGCCGCGTCCGTTCTGTCCGTCCTGCGCCTCGCGCAAGGTCTCGGTGTTCCCGGCGAGCGGCAAGGCGACACTCTACAGCTACGTCATCAATCACCGTCCCGCCGCGCCGGGCTTCACCCCGCCTTACGCCATCGCCGTGGTGACGCTGGAGGAAGGCCCGCGGATGATGACCAACATCGTCGATTGTCCGCAGACACCGGAAGCGCTGGTTCTCGACATGCCGCTGAAGGTGACGTTCGAAAAGCTCGACGACGCCATCACCCTCCCCCAGTTCGCTCCGGCAAAGGCTTAAACTCATGCGACGCAATCAAGTCGCCGTGGTCGGCGCGGCGGAAACCACCAAGCTCGGCGTCATTCCGGATATGTCGCAGATTCAGCTTCACGCGGATGCGGCGCTCAACGCCATTGCCGATGCCGGATTGAAACTCTCGGACATCGACGGCATCGCCACCGCGGTCGAGACGCCGCAGCAGATCGCGCATTACCTCGGCATCACGCCGACATGGGTGGACGGCACCTCGGTCGGCGGCTGTTCGTTCATGCTGCACGTCCGCCACGCCGCCGCCGCCATCGAAGCCGGCCTGTGCAAGACGGTGCTGATCACGCATGCCGAAAGCGGTAAGTCGATGATCGGCAAGCAGCCGCGCTTCACGCCGCCGTCGAGCCTCAACGGCCAGTTTGAAGCGCCGTTCGGCGTCTACGGTCCGCCGAGCATGTTCCCGATTCCGGTGCTGCGCTTCATGAAGACCTACGGCATCACCCACGAGCAGATCGCCTCGGTCGCGGTGGCGCAGCGCGAATGGGCGGCGAAGAATCCGCGCGCGATGATGAAGGACCCGATCACGGTCGAGGACGTGCTCAATTCGCGCATGATCGCCTATCCGTTCCGTCTCCTGCAGTGCTGCCTCGTCACCGACGGCGGCGGCGCGCTGATCCTCACCTCGGCCGATCGCGCGAAGGATTTTCCGCAGAAGCCCGTCTACATCCTCGGCACCGGCGAGAGCGTCGAGACGCCGATGGTCAGCCAGATGGAAACGTTCGACTCCTCGCGCGCCTTCAAGGTGGCAGGACCGCTGGCGTTCAAGGAAGCCGGCATCGCACACAAGGACGTCGATCACCTGATGATCTACGACGCCTTCGCGCACCTGCCCCTCTACGGCCTCGGCGATCTCGGCTTCATGCCCTACGAGGAAACCGGAAAGTTCATCGCCGACGGCAACACGCGGCCCGGCGGCAAGCTGCCGCTCAACACCAACGGCGGCGGCCTCAGCTACATGCACTCGGGCATGTACGGCATGTACGCGCTCCAGGAAAGCGTGCGGCAGATGCGCGGCATCGCGCCGGCGCAGGTGAAGGACGCGAAGATTTCCGTCTGCCACGGCGTCGGCGGCATGTTCGCCGCGAGCGGCACCATCATTTTCACCAACGAGAAATAACCGCAAACACGAGAGCACCATGGCAAGCAGCAAATCACTCGACGGCAAGGTCATTATCGTCACCGGCGCGGGACGCGGCATCGGCCGCGCCATCGCGCTGCTCGCGGCAGCCGAAGGCGCCAAGGTTGTGGTCAACGATCCGGGCGTCGCCGCCGACGGCTCCGGCACCGACGCCACCCCCGCCGAGGAAGTGGTCGAGGAAATCCGCAAGGCCGGCGGCACTGCGGTCGCCAACTTCGACAGCGTCGCGGAAGCGCTTGCCGCCGCCAACATCGTCAAGACCGCGACCGATACCTACGGCAAGCTCGACGGCGTCGTGAACAACGCCGGCATCCTGCGCGACGCAATCTTCCATCGCATGAGCGTCGATGCGTTCGAGCAGGTCATCAAGGTTCACTTGATGGGCTCGTTCTATGTGTCCCACGCCGCCGCGCGCCTGTTCAAGGAACAGGAGAGCGGTTCGTTCGTGCACTTCACCTCCACTTCCGGCCTGATCGGCAATTTCGGCCAGGCCAACTACGCCGCCGCCAAGCTCGGCATCGTCGGACTCTCAAAGTCCATCGCACTCGACATGAGCCGCTTCCACGTCCGCTCCAACTGCATTTCGCCGTTCGCGTGGAGCCGCCTGATCGGCACCATCCCGACCGAAACGGACGCCGAGAAGGAGCGCGTCAAGCGTATGCAGCAGATGGGGCCGGAGAAGATCGCGTCGCTCGCGGTGTACTTGCTCGGCGACGCCGCCAAGGACGTCACCGGACAAATTTTCGCGGTGCGTATGAACGAGATCTTCCTGATGGGCCAGTCGCGGCCGATCCGCTCGATCCATCGCGGCGAAGGCTGGACCCCGCAGACCATCGCCGAGCACGGCATGCCGGCGCTGAAGTCGTCGTTCTACAAGCTCGACCGCTCTGCCGACATCTTCAACTGGGACGCGGTGTAATCGCCTGCGACGCGGAGGCACCCACCGTGACGCATCCGGCGAAAATCCCTCCGCGTCATCCGTTCGCGGAGGCGATGAAACTCCGCGTCGATGAACAGGGCACGGGGCGCAGCGTCTGTTCGGTCGAGATCGAACCGGACATCCACTACAATCCGCACCGCATCACGCACGGCGCGGTGCTTTACGCGCTCGCCGATACCGGCATGGGCGTGGCGCTCTACTCGACCCTCGCCAAGGGCGAGACCTGCGCCACCATCGAAATCAAGATGAGCTATTTTCGCGCGGTGCCGTCGGGCGTGCTCCGCTGCGAGACGATCGTGCTCAATCGCGGGCGGACCATCGCCAACCTCGATTCCCGTCTTTATGTCGGAGATACGCTGGTCGCGCAGGCCAACGGCAATTACGCGATCCTGAAGCCGAGAACCGAAGCCGCCGTCGCGGCGTCGTGAACGGCCCAGCCGTTCACCCGCGAAAATCGCGTGAACGCGACGCGCGCCACAAGGTCCACAGGATGCGCAGCCGCGAATCCTGCTGCGGCACATACGGATCGAAGTCCGGCCGCCGCGTCCGCTCCAGGGTGCGGCGCGCCATCGCCATCGGTAGGAACACCCGCCGCGCAACCGGCGGCAGCGCCATCAGCGGCGAATACATCAGCTTGACGTGCGATAGCGCGAGGCCGATCAATTCGTCCAGCGTCGCGCGCAGCGCCGGCGTCATCCTGCCGGCAAAGACCTCGTCGACCCCGCTGTCGTGCCGCGTCAGCATGTCGAGCGGCAGATAGACCTGCTGCCGCGAGGCGTCGAACGGCAACCGCGTCACGACATGCAGATAGGTTTCGGCGATGCCGGCCTGCCGCGTCACCTCGCCCAGCATGTCGGGCGATGCGCCCGCGATCCGCGCGCCGAGATCGAACAGCGCGCTTGAGGTCTCCTGCGCGTAGGTATCGAGCGCGTCGATATCCGGCATCGGGTCGTTGTAGAGGTCGAACTGGTGCGTCTCGATCAGGCGCGTCAGCCGCTCCACGGGCAGTGCGTGCGCCTCGATGGCGCGCATCAGTTCCGACGCGACCGGGCTGCCCTCGACATAGCCGTGCCCCTGCCCGGCCAGCATGTCGGTCCACCATTGCAGGCGGATTTCGCCGGCCATCGGCTCGCGGATGTGTTCGTGCACGCGCGCGATCTCGACGTTGAACGCATAGAGCGCCAGCAGCGCACGGCGCGCGTCCTGCGTCACGAACAGCGTCGAGGCATAGCGAGTGAAATCGAATTCGCGCACCAGCCCGGCGCAGAATTCCGCTGCGTCGTCTTTTTGCGTGCTCATGACGCCGTGCTCATGGCACCGCGATCAGCGCCGCCGCGACGCGCCGCCGCTCGCCCAGCATGATGTTGTAGGTGCGGATCGCCGGCCCCGTCTGCATCGCATCGATGCCGACATGCAATCGTCGCAGCGCCTCGCGCAGATCGTTGGGCGGCAGCCACACGTCATTGCCGGTGCCGATGAGCAGCGTGTCGATGCTGTTGGCCTTCTCGAACACGCGCGCGAGCGAAGTGCGGTCGATCTGTTGCGGCATCGTCACCGACCACGCCCACATCGAATCCGGCAGGCACAGCAGCGAGCCGCGATGCGACATCTCATCGAAGCGGAAGCCGCCGTTGCCATAGGCCTCGATCGGCGCCGAGCGCGGCAGATGCGGTGCGTCGCCGGACGCCACGCTCACGCCTTGGCGGTGGTGTCGGCCTTCGCAGCCTTGGTCGACTTCTTGGCCGGCTTCGCGGAATTCAACGGCACGGCATCCTCGCGATGATTTCCGACGCCGAGATAGATCAGGATCGGGGCCGCGATGAAGATCGACGTGTAGGTGCCGACCAGCACCACGCCGAACATCATCACCGCGGTGAAGCTGTGGATCGCGTTGCCGCCGAATATCAGCAGCGCGAACAGCGCCAGCGTCACGGTCAAGTGGGTGATGATGGAGCGCGACAGCGTCTGGTTGATCGACTCGTTGAGAAGCTGCGGCATCGGCATCTTCTTGTAGCGCCGCAACAGTTCGCGAATACGGTCGTAGATGACCACCGTGTCGTTCAGCGAATAGCCGAGAATGGTCAAGAGCGCGGCAATACTTGTGAGATCGAAGTCGACCTGCGAGATCGACATGAACCCGATGGTCAGCACGATATCGTGAACGTTGGCGACCATGGCGCCGAGTGCGAACTGCCATTCGAAGCGGAACCAGAGATACATCAGGATGCCGACGATGGCCAGGATCAGGCCGAGCATGCCGTAGGCGAGCAATTCGCCGGACACGCGCGGGCCGACCACCTCGACGCGGCGGTATTCGACATTGTCGCCGAGCGCACCGCGCACCTTCTGCACCGCCGCCTGCTGCGCCTCGTCTCCGCCGGGCTGTTCGGCCACGCGGATCAGCACGTTGTCCGGCCCGCCGAACTGCTGAAGTTGCACTTCGCCGAGGCCGAGGTTGCCGAGCGTGGTGCGCATCGATGCAATGTCGGCCGGTCCGCTCTTGGTCTGCACCTCCATCAGCGTGCCGCCCTTGAAGTCGATGCCGAAGTTCAGGCCGTGAGTGAAGAACAGCGTGATGGCAACAATCGACAGCACCGCCGAAATCGGGAAGCTGATGCGGCGGAACTGGGTGAAATCGAAATGGGTGTCGTCCGGCACGATGCGCAGCGACGGCAGCCACCCCATGATGCTGACGATGGTCAGCACCACGATGAGAGCGGCAAGAGCCAAGAGGATCGTATGTGTCACAGCCGGCTCCGTTCTCTCAAATCGGCACGGTTTGCGGCCGCTTCCAGCGCACCCAGGCGGCGACGATCAGGCGCGTCACCTCGAAGGCAGTGAAAACCGTGGTGATGATGCCGATGCCGAGCGTCACGGCGAAGCCGCGCACCGGGCCGGTGCCGATGTAGAACAGCACGGCGGCAGCGATGAAAGTGGTGATGTTGGAATCGAGAATGGTCGCGAGCGCGCGCTTGAAGCCGGCGTCGATCGCGGCGATGGCGGTGCGTCCTGCGCGTAACTCTTCACGGATGCGTTCGTAGATCAGCACGTTGGAGTCCACCGCGATGCCGACCGTCAGCACGATGCCGGCGATGCCGGGCAAGGTGAGCGTCGCGTTGAGCAGCGACAGCACGCCGAAGATCATGGCCACGTTGATCGCCACCGCGATGTTGGCGAACACGCCAAACAGCCGGTAGGTCAGCAGCATGAAGATGATGACCAGCACCGAGCCGACATAGGCGGCGCGCTCGCCCTTTTCGATGGAATCCTGTCCGAGGCCGGGACCGACGGTGCGCTCCTCGATGATGGTCAGCGGTGCCGGCAGCGCGCCGGCGCGGAGCAGGATCGCGAGGTCGTTGGCCTGCTGCACGGTGAAGCCGCCGGAAATCTGGCCGGAGCCGCCGGTGATCGGTTCGCGGATGACCGGCGCCGAGATCACCTCGTTGTCGAGGATGATGGCGAACGGCGTGCCGACGTTCTTCAGCGTGGCGTCGGCGAACTTGCGCGCGCCGGAGGTGTTGAACTTGAACGTGACGATCGGCTCGCCGGTGCGCTGGTCGAAGCCGGGCTGCGCATCGGTCAGGTCGCCGCCCGACACCAGCACTTCCTTCTTGATGACGTAAGGAACCTTGGGTTCCTGCGCGCTCATCAGCACTTCGTCGTCCGGCGGCGCGCGCCCCTGCGCCGCCTGCTCCGGCGACACGTTCGGATCGACCATGCGGAAGTCCATCTTCGCGGTCTTGCCGAGAATTTCCTTCAGGCGGGTCGGATCCTGCAGGCCGGGCACCTGCACCAGAATGCGGTCCAGCCCCTGCCGCTGGATCAGCGGTTCGACGGTGCCGAGTTCGTTGACGCGGCGCTCGACGATCTGGATCGACTGATCCACCGATTGCCGGATACGATCGGACACCGCCGCCTGCGGCACATTCATACGGATCAGGCCGCCGCCGGCATCGCTAACATCGACGCTGCGCGCGCCGGTGGAGCCGAGGATGCCGCCGAGCGGTTGCGAGAGTTCCTTCAGCTTGGCCAGCGCCTTCTCGACATCGGGCTCCTTGACGCGAACCTCGACGGCATCGCCGCGAATCGAGAGCCCGGTGTAGCCGATGCGGGCATCACGCAGCGAACGGCGCGTCTCGTCGCGAACCTGATCGAGCTTGTCCTTCTTGACGGCCTTGGCGTCCACCTCGAGCAGGATGTGCGAACCGCCCTGCAGGTCGAGGCCCAGCACCAGATGGCGCTGTGCCCATTTCGGCCAGGTCTTGACGGTCGCTTCGGGGAAGAAGTTGGGGACCGCGCACAGGCACACCAGGAGCGCCGTGGCAACGATCGCCAAAGCCTTCCACCGCGTGAAATACAACATCGAATTGATCCGTCAGACGTTCCGGTATGACCGTAAAAGGAAGCGCGATCAGCTCGCGGACGCGCTGTCCTTGTCCTTGGTGTCGCTCTTCTCCTTGGCGGGCTCGCCCTTGGTGCGGACGCCGGAGATCATCTGCCGCATCTGACGGATGCGCACGCCATCGGCGACCTCGACCTCGATCTGCTCATCGTCCACCACCTTGATGACCTTGCCGACCAGACCGCCATTAGTGACCACGGTGTCGCCGCGGCGGATGTTCTTCACCAGGTCGTTGTGTTCCTTCACCTTCCGCTGCTGCGGCCGCAGGATCAGGAAGTACATGATGACGAAGATCAGCGCGAACGGCAGCAGCGACATCAGCATGCTGTTGGTGTCGCCAGCCGCGCCGGCAGCCTGAGCGAAGGCAGGGGTAATCAGCATCCGGAATTCCTTGTGAAATAGAGGCAGACCGGCGCGACGCGGCAGCGTCCGGGCCGGTTTCGGGCAAATTCGCGCGGACTATAGCGGCCACGGTTTCAATTGCAACGCCGCCACGACGTTGTTCCGCCCTACGTCCGGGCCGGGTTGCGGGGGCCTGCAAGGGCCGGTAAGGGTGCGGGGTCAGGAACCCGTAAAATGTCGAAAAAACCAAGCAAAAAGCCCTCCCGAGCCGCCCGCGCGGCCACCTCCACCCCTCGCCGCAATAAAGCCGCCGCCGTCCGCGCCCGCGCGGCAAAACGTCCCTCGCCCCAAGCCGGCGACGATACGGCGGCTCGAATCGCCCACGCGCTGGAGACGATCGCCGCTCATCTCGCGAGCGGTAGCCCGGCGACCACCTCCCCGCAGGACATCGCCAAGGCCGAAGCCTTCATCTGGAACCCGAGCGGCCGGTTGATCCCGGTGCCGAAGGTCAACCGCGTCGAACTCGGCCTGCTCAAAGGCGTCGACCGGATGCGCGACATCCTGATCGAGAACACCGAGCGCTTCGCCACCGGCCTGCCCGCCAACAACGCGCTGCTGTGGGGCGCGCGCGGTATGGGCAAGTCATCGCTGGTGAAGGCGGCGCACGCCAGCGTCAACGCGCGGCGCGACGTCAATGGCCGGCTCAAGCTGATCGAAATTCATCGCGAGGACATCGAAAGCCTGCCGACGCTGATGGCGCTGCTGCGCGCCTCCGAATTCATGTTCATCGTATTCTGCGACGACCTGTCGTTCGACGGCAACGATGCCTCGTACAAATCGCTCAAAGCGGTGCTGGAAGGCGGCATCGAGGGCCGCCCCGACAACGTCATCCTCTATGCGACATCGAACCGCCGCCATCTGCTGGCGCGCGAGATGGTCGAGAACGAACGCTCCACGGCGATCAATCCCGGCGAGGCGGTCGAGGAGAAGGTATCGCTGTCGGATCGCTTCGGGCTGTGGCTCGGCTTCCATAAGTGCAGCCAGGACGAATATCTCGCCATGGTGCGCGGCTATTGCGCTCACTTCGGCATCAGGCTCGACGACGAACAGCTCGAGCATGAGGCGCTGGAGTGGTCCACCACGCGCGGCTCGCGCTCCGGCCGCGTGGCCTGGCAGTTCACGCAAGAACTCGCCGGCCGTCTCGGCGTGCGGCTGGCGACGAAATAGGAGTTCGCCATGGCCGGATTTTTCCCGGCCATCCGCCTCTTGAAAGCTCAGACGCCGCCACAAAAACGTGGATGGCCGGGACAACAGGCGAGCGAAGCGACGCCGTTTTCGAACGGCTATGCCCGGCCATGACGCTCAATCGGATACTTTCTCAAGCCTGTACTTACGCCCCATTCAGGAACTTGAGCGGGTCCACCGGCGTCGAGCCCTTGCGGATCTCGAAGTGCAGTTGCGGCGAGCCCGCCTCGCCGGACTGCCCGGACTTGGCGATGGTCTGGCCGCGCTTGATGGTCTCGCCGCGCTTCACCAGCAGTTCACTGGCGTGGGCATACGCCGTGACATAGCCGTTGGAGTGTCGCACGAGCACCAGATTGCCGTACCCCTTCAGTTCGTTGCCGGCATAGGCGACGACGCCGTCCTCGGCGGCCTTCACCGGCGTGCCTTCCGGCACCGCGACGTTGATGCCGTCATTGGCCTTGCCGTTGGTCTTGGCGCCATAGGCGGTGACCACGCGGCCGCGCACCGGCCAGCGGAAGGTCGGCAATGCGC
>JBARXT010000290.1:0-34692 GCA_049647485.1 Xanthobacteraceae bacterium | reverse complement strand
ATGCCGTCGAAGCCGCCGTGGCGCAGGATCGCGGCTTCCAGCGTCAGTTGGGGCGACAGCCCCATGCGCAGTTGTTTGCCGGTCGGCGGAATGCCGGTCTTGTAGTCGAGCAGCGCGAAGGTGCGGTCGGCGCGATGCTCGATGCGGTCGGCGCGCGCCGACAGCGTGAAGACGCGATCGTTGTCGAGCGGAATCGGAATCTCGCCGCGAATCTCCGCATCGATCCGCGCGACCTCGTCACGGCGTTCGCGCTCCCAGCCGGAAAACCATCCGGCGATGCGCAGGAAGCGCGGCCACCACAACGCACGCGCCTCGGGTCGTTCCATCAGGGCCGCGAAATGTTGCTCGCCGATATCACGTAAGACGGCCTCGATGTCGTCCGGCAATGCGTCGGAAAATTTTCGGGTGAAATCGCCGAGCGCCGCGTGGATCGCAGAGCCGCGATCCGCCGCCGTCAGCGGCATGTCCACCGGATCGAGCGGGATGAGTTTCAGGATGCGTTTGGCGAAGATGGTGTAGGGATCGCGCAGCCAGTCCTCGATCTCGGTCACCGACATCTTGAGCGGTCGCAGCGCGCGCGGCGGCTTCGGCGCGGGCTGAGCGATCGGCTTGACGGCCTCGGGGCGGTCGAGCGCCTCGGCGTATTGCAAGTATGTCGCGCCGGCCTGTTTCGCCTTGCGCCATGCCTCCGCGCCGGCGGTGGCTTCAAGGCGATGCAGGAAGCGCGAGGCGACGGCGGGCGCGCCGCCGGATTTCGCGGCATGGCTGAGAACCACTTCACGCGTGCCGAGCAGTTGCGTGAAATCGTGCGCGGAGAGGCCGATGCGGCGTTCCGGCAGGTCGAGCCCGAGCTGATAGCGCATCGGTCGGCTCAGCCACGGATCGATGCGCGGCGCCGGGGGCCAGGTGCCTTCGATCAAGCCGCCGAGGATGACGCGATCATGCTCCGTGAGCCGCGCTTCGAGCAGGCCGTAGATGCGCAGTTGTGCGTCGGCGGCGAGCGGCTGCCGCGCCACGCGGTCGCCGAATGCGGTCTGAAACACTTCGGTGTAATCGCGCAGCGGCACCGGCAGGCCGCTCGGTACGGGCTTGCCATCGACGCTATCGCTCAACAGTTCGTCGAACGCGGCGAGTACTGCGCGGCCGTCATTGTCATCGAAGGCGGGCGTTGCCTCGGTGTCGTCGGTTGCGAGCGCGATCAGCGCGACGCGATGCTGTTCGGCGAGCGCGGTGAAATCCGGCGATGTCTTGGGGCCGACACTTTCGAGGGAGGCGAACGCTGCCTGCAACGCGGCGATCAGCGCGGCGGCTTCATCAAGACCCGATTCCTGTAATTTCGCACGCGGTTCGGTGGCGTGAATTACGGAGTCTTCCTTTCGATTGAGCTTGGCGAGTTCGGCGCGGAACGTCGCGAGATCGCGCGCGAGGCCGGCGCTGCCGGCGGCGGGACGCGTGCCGCGCAACAGCGCCAGTTCAAGAGTCTCGATGGCATTCCGCCAGCCGCCATCCGCGCGGCCGAGGCGAAACAGTGGATGCTTCAGCAGCGCCAGCAAGGTCGGCGGCTCCAATCCTTCGCAGGCGGCGCGCGCCGCCAGCCGTGCGAAAATGCCGACCGGCGTATCGAGCAGTGGATCGCCGCCGGAATCGTCGTACGCCAGATTCCAGCGATCGAGCGCCGCCATCACCCGCCGCGCCAGCGCGCGATCCGGCGTCACCAGCGCGGCCGACAGATCGAGTTCGCGCGCCTCGCGCATCGTCACCGCGATCGCCAGCGCTTCCATTTCCGGGTTGGGCGCCTCAATGATGGAAAGCCTGTGCGTCGCGTCCGCGATCTGCCGCGCCACCTCGGGCTCGGCAAGGCGTTGATGCCATTGTCCGGTGGCATTGGCGGGCCGCATCGCTTCCGATGCCAGCACCTCGCGGCCTTGTGGCGCGGGTGTACCGAGTTGAACGACGTCGCGCCGTTCGATGCCGAACCGCGTCAACAAGCCATGCAGCGCGAATTGCGGATGGTTCGATGCCGGCGCGACATCGTATTGGCCGCTGGCGTTGCGATGGCCGCCGATGCCGTGCCAGGCGTTGTCGTCGAGATCGATGTCGAGGCCGGGCAACACCACCGCGCCGTGCGGCAGTTGCGCGATGGCGTGCAGCAGTTTCGCGGTCGCCGGTATCGAGCCGGTGGAGCCGGCCGCGATCACCGGGCCGTGGTGATGGGCTTTCAGTCGCTCCGCTTCGGCGGCGATCAGGAGATCGCGGTGCGTGGCGGGTTCGATGTGGCCGGTTTCCTTGAGGTAGGCCGGCCATGTCTCGCGCGCGATCTTGAGGAAGTCCAGCGACAGCTTCCAGTAGTCGTCGAGCGCGTCGGGCACGAGGCCGTCAAGTGCCGCCCAATCGACGCCGCGCGTCGCCATGTCGTCCATCAGCCGCGCCAGATCGGTGGCGAGCGCAAGCGTCGCGGCGGGGCCGCCCACCACCAGCGGCGCAACCAGCGGACTCTTCGGCCGCAATTGTTTCGCCCAGGCGCCGACCAGTTGCGCCAGCGTCAGGCGCCGTTGCAAACCGCCGAGTGCGGGCGGCAGATCGAATGCGTCGCGAATGTCGGAATCCGCGAAGGCGCCTTCGTCTTCGTCGATGTCGCCGAGCGTGACGATGCGCGGCAGCACCGCGGCATCCAGCTTCAGCACGTCGAGGAACACGTCGCGCGCGAGGCGTCCGGCGCGACGCGTCGGCAGATAGAACGTGGCCGTCGCCAACGATTCCGGATTCGCGCGTGCGGAAAAGCCGTCGATCAGCCGGCCGTCCACCAGCGCTTCGATCAGCGTATGTAAAAACGGCGCGGAGGCGGGAATGTTGAAGACGTGCATGAGCAACCTGATTTGAAGGTCAGGTTATCCTATCGCAAGGGTACAATCACAGCGGGAAATAAGTTCAGGCCGCGCTGGCGAGGAATGCCTGCTCGGCCGCCTGCACCGCGTCGGGCGTGCCGACATGCATCCATAGGCCGTCGAGCCGCAGGCCGAACAGCCGTCCTTGTTCGCCGGCGTGGTCGAACAGCTTCGTCAGCGCGAATTCGCCCGTTGGCGCGCCCGCGAAAATCGCCGGCGACAGGATGGCGACGCCGGCATAGACGAACGGCACCACCTCGCGCTCCTTGCGTCGGCGCAGCGCGCCGTCCGGCAGCATGGCGTAGTCGCCGCTGCCGCTGTAGCCGATGCTGTCGGCGGTCGGCGCCATCAGCAGCAGGATGTCCATCCGCGCCGGATCGAAGGCGTCGGCAAGTCGCGTCAGGTTCGGTTGCGTGCCGTCGATCCACAACGTATCGGCGTTGAGATGGAAGAACGGCACGTCGCCGAGATGCGGCAGCGCCTTCACCACGCCGCCGCCGGTGCCGAGCACCGCGTCGCGCTCGTCGGAAATCGTGATGCGCGGTTCGGTCCGCATGGCCGTGTGATCGATGATCTGGTCGGGCAGGTAATGCACATTGACGACCGCATCCACGACGCCGGCGTCAGCCAGCTTGTCGAGCACGTGGTCGAGCAGCGGGCGTCCGGCCACCGGCACCAGCGGCTTCGGCATCCGGTCGGTCAAGGGCCGCATCCGCGTGCCGAACCCGGCGGCAAGAACCATGGCTTTGGTGGGACGGGTGGGCATACTTGACTCTGGCAAATTGGGCTCCGGCAAACGGACAGCGGGAATCGGTCGCGCCGATGCTATCACGTTCGCATCGGCTGCCGCTGCCATAGGCAGCCGCGATGACAGCGATATGACGGGCGACGTGTCCTGGTGTCTCAGACCTCGACGACCTGCGCCGCGCCGCGCGCCTTCTTCTTCTTTTCGCCCGGTTTGAGGAAATTGACGCCGATCTGGTCGCCATTGACCCAGGCCAGTTCGCAGCGTCGATAGGCCAGGCCGGTCGAGGACAGAAGCAGGAAGAATTCCTTGAGGTTCAGCCCTTCCATCGAGCCTTGAACCGTGAGTTTGGCGCCGGTTTCGGACACGTCTTCCATCGTACAGTGGCGACGCCAGGTGCCGTCGATGCCCATCAGATGCGCGTTGAAGCCGCGCTCGAAGGTGATGCGTTCGCCGGTTCGTCGCTGTTCCACCGCCATGCTCGTGTCCCCACAGCCAGCCCCATTTCACGGTCTCAGGTGTAAGCCGAAGCTGGCTAACAGAGGGTAAAATCAAACGCTCAGGCTTGCGGCGGCGGCACGTGGGTGGCGTACCACTCGCGCAGCGTCGCCAGCGCCGGATGCGCCAGCGAACGGTGGAGATAGGTCCAGATTCGCGGCTGGTGGCGCAGATATTGCGGTTTGCCGTCGCGCCGGTTGAGCCGGGCGAAGGTGCCAAGCAGGCGGGTGTTTCGCTGCGCCGACATCACAGCGTAGCTCTCGGCGAAGGCGGCGGCGTCGAAGCCGGGATCGAAGCCGCGTCGCGTTTGGGCATAGCGGGCGAACATCGCCAGTTCGAGCGGCTCCGGCACGTCGATGCGGGCGTCCTGCAACAGCGACACCAGATCGTAGCTCGGTGGTCCCATCACCGTATCCTGAAAGTCGATCACGCCGACCTGGCCGGTACCGGGGCGATCCGCGAGCCAGATCAGGTTGGGCGAATGAAAGTCGCGCAGCACCCAGGTTTCGTCGGTCGGTTGCCGCGCCAGCAGCGCGTGCCACATCGCGATGAATTCGTCGCGTGCGGCTTGGCCGGGGTCGGTATCGCGGTCGGGCAAATACCATTCCAGCATCAGGCCGATCTCGATCAGCATCGCTTCGGTGTCGAAATCGGGAATGGTGTAGGTGGCTTTCGACGTCAGCGGCAGCGTCGACGGCAGCGGGGTATGATGCAACTCCGCCAGCAGGTCGGTCGCCATCTGGTAGCGATCGGGAATCGGTTGCGGCGGGGTGCCGCCGATGACGCCGTCGCTGCCGAGATCCTCGAGAATGAGAAAGCCGTTGTCGAGATCGGTGTAGTGGATCGCGGGCGCGGACAGCCCCTGTGCGCGCAGGCCGTTGGCCATCGCCACGAACGGCCGCACGTCTTCGGCGAGATGCACCGCGGCGCTGTAGGATTTGCCGCGATAGAGCGCCGGGCCATCGGGTCGCTTCGGCGCGTTCATCAGGATCACCGCGCTGTCGCCCTTGAATAGCCGCGCATAGGAGCGGGTCGAGGCATCGCCCGCCATGCGCTGCCGCCGGGTTTGATCGTGGTCGCTGCGCTCGAGAAAGCGCCGCAGCGCCGCGAGCCGCGCCACCTGTGCCGCCGCCTTGCCGTGACCGCTGATTTCCGCCGCGCGGGCCGATGCGCCAAGCGCCGGACGATGGCTGAGAGCAATGTCGATGCGGTCGGCGGGCAGGGCGTGCGCCGCGCGCTCCGGCCATTCGATCAGCACGACGATGCCGTCCGGCAGCGGATCGAGGCCGATCTCTTCCAACTCGCTTGCATCCTCGATGCGATAGAGATCGGCATGCAACAGCGTGAACGACGGCAGGTCGTAGGTCTGCGCCAGCGTGAAGGTCGGGCTCGGCACCTCCAGCGCCTCGTCGCCGGCGAAGTAGCGGATCATTGCGCGCGCGGCTGCGGTCTTGCCCGCGCCGAGATCGCCCGACAGCGTGACGACGTCGCCGGCATTGATGAGCAGCGCCAGATCGGCCATCAGATTGGCGGTCGCCGTCTCGTTGGCGAGCGCTACGGCGAATGTCGCGGGAGCCGCCGTCATTCAGCCGCGCTGCGATGGATGGCCTGATCGGCCGGGAATTCGCACGTCACCGTGGTGCCTTTGCCGGCAGCGGAATCCACCCGGACCTTGCCGCCGTGCAGTTCGACGAACGAGCGCACCAGCGACAGGCCGAGGCCCGCGCCGCGATGCCGCGATCCGTTGGAATGACTCTCGAACCAGTCGAACACCTTGTCTTTCACCTCGGCCGGGATGCCGGGGCCGCGGTCGCTGACGGCGAAAGTGATGGAATGATCACTGCGCCGCGCGCTCAGGGTGATCGCGGACTCCTGCGGTGCGAAGCCGACGGCGTTGGCAAGCAGATTGTAGAGCACCTGCACCACGCGCCGTTCGTCGCCGATGAAGTGACCGATGTTCGGATCGGCATCGATGCGCAGCGCGATATGGTCGCGCGCCAGCCGGTCCTGGATGCCTTCGGCCGCCGCATCGATCGCCTTGCGGATATCGACCGGACCAAGGTTGAGCGTCATCGCACCGGCGTCGATGGTGGCGAGATCGAGGATATTGTTGATGATCGCGAGCAGCGCGTTGGTCGATGCGGTGATGTAGCCGAGATATTCGTCCTGCTTCATCGTCAGCGGGCCGGTGGACGGGTCGCTGAGGAAATGCGCGAAGCCGATGATGGTGGTCAGCGGTGAGCGCAGTTCGTAGGAGACGTGGTGGACGAAATCCACCTTCATCTGGTCGGCGGCTTCCAGCGCCTCGTTGCGCTCGCGCAGCGCGCGCTCGACGTTCTCGGTGTCGGTGATGTCCTGGAACGTCAGCATGGTGGCGCCGTCGGGCAGCGGCAGCGTCATGCAGTCGAGCACGCTGCCGTCGCTGCGTTCGATCTTCAGAGGCTGCGGGCTGCGGTTCTCGATGGCGGTGATGGCGTCGCGGATGGTGCGCCATGCGGTGTCGTCGCCGTAGAGCGGCTTGCACCAGTCCACCACGGTTTCGATGTGCGGCTGGTCGTTCAACGCCTCGGTCGAAAGCCGCCACATCTTGGCGAAAGCCGGATTGAACAGTTGCGCGCGGCCGTTGCTGCCGAACACCGCGACCGCTTCCGCGAGATTGTCCAGCGTCTCGCGTTGCACCCGGATCAGGCCGTCGAAGCGCCGCGCGAGTTCGAGGCTCTCGGTGACGTCGTCGAACAGGTAGGTAACGCCGCCTTCGGGATTCGGCGTGGTGACAATGCTCACCGCGCGGCCGTCCGGCAGATACCAGACGTCCTTGGCCGGCTCCACCGCGCGATAGGCTTCGTGCAGTCGGGCTTTCCAGGCGTGGAAATCCGGTTGCTCCGGAATCTTTCGCGCGGCGCGCAGCTTGTCGAGAATGCCGGTGTCGTCGGGATTGCTGTCGAGGAAGGCGCGGTCGAGATCCCACAACCGGCGATAGGAATCGTTGTAGAACGCCAGCCGCCGTTCGCCGTCGAACACCGCGACGCCGGACGACAATTGATCGAGCGTGCGACGGTGCGCGTCGGCCATGCGTTGCAGCGCGGCGCGCAAGTTCGCGGCTTCGGTGGCGTCGATGGCAAGGCCGGCGCTGCCGCCCGGCACATTGCGTGCGTGAATGTCGTAGATGCGCCGTTCGCCGCCGACCACCACCGGCAGGCGCGCATCGAATGCGGCGTTGTCGTTCAGCGTGCGCGCCATGGCAGCGCGGTCGTCGCTGTCGAGCAGTTCGAGATTGCCGGCGATGGCGTCGGCCGGGGTTGCGGCGTCGGTAGCGCGCGCATATGCGGGGTTGGCGTAGGCCAGTTGTCCGTTAGCCTTGCGCGCCCACAACGGCCACGGCGCGGAGGCGGCGATGCCGCGCAGCATTTCGGTTTCGGCAATGAGGTCGCGATAGCGCAGGCTCATTTCGGCGAGATCGCGCCGCAAACCCCCGAGTTCGCGAATCCGCACGATGGCCTGACCGCCGATGGCGCGGCCCATCGCCTCTACCGCGCGACCGTTGCTGGCGGTGAGGTTGAGCTGAAAACCTTCGCCGGCTTCCCGCAGCGCGTCGACGGCGTGGTCCATCTGCAAGGCCGGCTCCGGCGGCAGCCAGGTGCCGAATGCCAGCACCCGTTGCGGCGCCAGCGACGGGGAATCTTGCGGCAGGAACAGGGCGACGTCGCCGCTGATGTCCGGGCGGTCGTCGCCGGCCGGCCACGAGATCAGCACCTGCGGCTCGGTGAACAGCAAGGCGCGATAGCGGTCGGCCTCGGCTTGCAGGGTGTGAAGGTCGGTCTTCAGCCGATGTTCGTTGGTCGCTGCGCGAATCCGCGTGCGCATCAGGAGGATCGCGGCGAGCACGGAGAATCCCATGATGCCGAGCCCGAGCGCCACCACCGCCATGCTGCGCTGGTCCAGCTCGGCAAACGCCGCGAGCAGCGGATTCAGTTCGTTGGCGCGTGTCGGTGATGTGGTCAGTGTCAGGGCGGAGACGGCAAGGCCGATCCTGCCGTCGCGCACCAGCGATGTGCATGACAGCATGGTCCGACGTATCGCTGCGATGACGCCTGACATCGTTCGCCCCAAACCGCACGGACGCGTCGCGGTCCGGTCGCCGCGCGCGAATCGCTCTCAATATCCCCCAACAGGACTCGCGCGAACAGAGTCCAGATCGTGAACGGGAGTCGCGGGCCGAAAAAATGCCGATGAGTGTGCGGCGAATCGATTCGGCTTCGGCGATCTCAGCGCCCGGTCGAACCAAAGCCGCCGCTGCCGCGCGCCGTCGCGGAGAGTTCAGCAACGGGAACCAGCGTGGCCTGGGTGACCGGGGCGATGATCATCTGCGCGATGCGCTCGCCACGCTTGATGGTAAAGGGCTCGCGGCCGTGGTTGATCAGCAGCACGTTAATCTCGCCGCGATAGTCGGCGTCGATGGTGCCGGGCGAATTGAGCACGGTGACGCCGAATTTCGCGGCAAGGCCCGAGCGCGGCCGCACCTGTGCTTCGAAGCCGGGCGGCAACGCGATGACGAGGCCGGTTGGAATCATGCCGTAAGCGCCGGGTGCGAGCATCATCGGCGCATCCTCGGGAACCGCGGCGAGCAGATCCATGCCGGCGGCATGCGCGGTTTGATAGGCGGGCGGCGGCAAGTCGTGCCCGTGCGGCAGTTGCAGGAATTCGACGGTCGCAGGTGTTTGCGGTGAAACGGTCATGATGTGTGCTTCTGTAGCGCGGCGGCGATCTGGGTAACGAGATGTGTTGCGACTTCGTCCTTGCCCATCGCCGGCCACGAGTCGACGCGGACGCCGTCCGCCGCGCCGTCGTCCTTGCTGATGAGGTGTACGGTGTTGCGGTCGCCGCCCATGATGCCGGTGGCGGGTGACACGTCGTTGGCGATGATCCAGTCGCAGCCTTTTCGCGCGAGTTTCGAGCGGGCGTTATCGAGCAGGTGTTCGGTCTCGGCGGCGAAGCCGATTACCAGCGGTGGCCGCCCGTCGGTGCGGTGCGCGATGGTGGCGAGGATGTCCGGATTTTCGACGAGGTCGAGTTGCGGAAATCCGCTCGCGGTCTTCTTGATCTTCTGTTCGCCCCGATTGGCGACGCGCCAGTCGGCCACCGCCGCAGCAAAGATCGCGACATCGGCGGGCAGCGCGGCTTCGACCTCGGCCAGCATGTCGCGCGCGCTTTCGACCCGCTTCACGGTGACGCCCGCCGGGTCGTTGAGTCCGACCGGGCCGGTGACGAGCGTCACGTCCGCGCCGGCTTCGTGCGCGGCGGCGGCAATGGCAAAACCCTGTTTGCCGGAGGAGCGGTTGGCGATGTAGCGCACCGGATCGATCGGCTCATGGGTCGGGCCGGCGGTGATCAGGATGCGCTTGCTGTCGAGCGGCCGTGCGCGCGGCGGCCGGACCACTTCCAGCGCCCGCGCGGCGATCTCCAGCGGCTCGGACATGCGGCCGACACCGGCCTCGCCGGCCTCCGCCATGGTGCCGCTGTTGGGGCCGATCATGCGGACGCCGTCGCGCTGGAGCTGGGCGACATTGCGCCGGGTGGCGGCGTTGGCCCACATCAAGGGGTTCATTGCCGGCGCCAGCAGCACCGGGCGGTCGGTGGCCAGCAGGATGGCAGTGGCGAGATCGTCGGCGTGACCCTGTGCCATCTTTGCCATCAGATCGGCGGTGGCGGGCGCCACCACGATCAGGTCGCAGTCCCGCGCCAGCCGGATATGGCCGGCGTCGAACTCGCTCGCAGAATCGAACAGGTCGGTATAGCAGCGCTGGTTCGACAGCGCGCTGGCGGCCAGCGGAGTGACAAATTGCTGCGCAGCATTTGTCAGGACACAACGCACGGTGAAACCGTTGTCCTTGAGACGGCGGATCAGGTCGAGCGCCTTATAGGCCGCGATTCCGCCGCCAATGATGAGGGTAGCGCGCAAACTCCCGATATTCTGGCCTGCGACTACGTGCGCTTCCGATGTTGCGGTGCGATATGCAGGCTCGATGACTGGCGCGCCGGCACTGGCCGCTTCGCGCAAAATGTTGCGCACCTCATCTTCGACGGAGCGCCCATGCTGCGCTGCACGCAAGCGGAGCTCAGCTTTGATAGCGTCGTCGAGCTTGCGGATGGTCAGGCTGGCCATGGCGGTGATCCATGTCGAGAAATGATATCAATGATATCAATGATATCATTAATAAGGAGCAGTGCAATCAGAGCTGACTAGCGCACCAGCCACAGAATACTGACGAAGGTGATGGCGATCACCCACAGTGCCACGGTACGCCAGCGGTTTTGTCGGGCGCGGACCCGGCCGAGCGCGGCGATGGTGTCCGGCGACAGCACCAGCCCGTCGCGCGCCATCACCTCGAGTTGCTCCAGCACCCGGATCGAGCGCGAGGCGATCGCCGGCAGCCCGCTCATCGCCTTGCCGAGTTCGCCGGCCCCGGCCATCGCGCCCTGGATCCGGCCGATCGGCCCAAGATTGCGCTCGATCCAGTCGCGCACCACCGGATCGGCAACGGTCCAGATGTCGAGCTTGGGGTCGAAGCTGCGGGCCACGCCTTCCACCACCACCATGGTCTTCTGCAACAGGATCAATTCCGGCCGGGTCTGCATGTCGAACAGCGCGGTGACCTCCAGCAGCAGCGACAACAGCTTCGCCATGGAGATTTCCTCGGCGGTGCGGTTGTGGATCGGCTCGCCGATGGCGCGGATGGCTTGCGCGAAATTCTCCACCGAATGGTGCGCCGGCACATAGCCGGCCTCGAAATGCACCTCGGCGACGCGGCGATAATTGCGGGTGATGAAGCCGAGCAGGATTTCGGCGAGGAAGCGCCGCTCCTTCAGCCCGAGCCGGCCCATGATGCCGAAGTCGACCGCGACCAGCCGTCCCGAATCGTCGAGGAAGAGGTTGCCGGGGTGCATGTCGGCGTGGAAGAAGCCGTCGCGCAGCGCGTGGCGCAGGAAGCTCTGGATCACCTTGCGGCCGAGATCGGGCAGATCGACCTGCGATGATGCCAAACGCTTGTGATCGTTCAGCGCGATGCCGTCGATCCACTCCATGGTCAGTACATTGTGCGTGGTGCGGTCCCAATCCACCGTCGGCACGCGGAAGTCGGGATCGTCGCGGGTGTTCTCCGCCATCTCGGACAGCGCCGCCGCTTCCAGCCGCAGGTCCATCTCCATCGCGACCGAGCGCGACATGGTGTTGATGATCTCGATCAGCCGCAGCCGCCGCGCCTCCGCCGAATAACGTTCCGCGCGCTCGGCGACGAAGAAGAAATCCGCGAGGTCGCGGCGGAAGCGCGTGCCGACGTTCGGCCGCAACACCTTCACGGCGACTTGCCGACGCTCGCCATTGCGTTCCACCTCGCCACGATGGACCTGCGCGATCGAGGCCGCGGCAACCGCCGGACCGAAGGTCGCGAACGCCTGTGCCACCGGGCGTTCCAGCGATGCGGCGACGACTTTTTCGGATTCCGCTTGCGGGAACGGCGGCAGGCGATCTTGCAGGCTTTCGAGATCACGCGCGAGCGTGACGCCGACCACGTCGGGCCGGGTGGCGAGGAATTGGCCGAGCTTGAGATAAGCCGGGCCGAGCCGCGTCAGCGCCCGCGACAGGCGCGGGCCGGATTTGGTGCCGCGCCGCTCGATCAGCCGCGCCATGCGCAGCAGGACTTGCCCCGGCGCGGGCACCAGCGCGGGATCGACGGTGCCGAACACGCCTTCGCGCGCGAACACGTAAGCGGCGCGCGACAGCCGCGCGACATGCGAGAGTGCGGAGATCACAAGCGCCAGCCCGAATGCAGTGCCACGATGCCGCCGGACAGCGGCTGCCAGGTGACGCGCGCGAAGCCGGCGTCGCGGATCATGTCGGCGAAGGCGGCGGGCCTCGGAAACTTGCGGATCGATTCGACGAGATACTGATAGGACTCGGCGTCGCCGGTGACGGCGCGGCCGAGCGGTGGAATCACCTTGAACGAGAACAACTCGTAAAGTTTGTCGAGGCCGGGCAAGTCCACGGATGAGAATTCCAGGCACAGGAAGCGGCTGCCGGGCTTGAGTACGCGCCAGGCCTCGCGCAACGCCAGATCGATCCGCGGCACGTTCCGGATGCCGAAGGCGATGGTGTAGGCGTCGAACGAGCGATCCGGGAAGGCGAGCGCCTCGGCATTGCCTTCGACGAACGAAACCCGGTCGTCGAGATGCTGCTTGGCCGCGCGCTCGCGGCCGACCGCCAGCATGTTGCCGTTGATGTCGCAGACGGTGGCGTGGAAGCCGTAGCCGGACGCCTTCGCCGCGCGAAAAGAAATATCGCCGGTGCCGCCGGCGACGTCGAGCAGCGCGAACGGCGCGTCGTTGCGCGGCGGGTTCAGCGCGTTGATCATCGCGTCTTTCCAGAGGCGATGCATTCCGCCCGACATCAGGTCGTTCATCAGGTCGTAGCGCGACGCCACGCTGCGGAACACGTCGTTCACCAGCGATTGCTTTTCGCCGAGCGCGACGTCCCGGAAGCCGAAATGTGTGGTCTGGTCGGTTGGTTCCATGCCCATGCTCTCCGGGCCGGACCATAGCCTGCCGCGCTGCGGTACGCTACACACCAGACCCCGTCACGGCTGCGCCCGCCATGCGCCGTGGTTAACCGTGCCGGATTGCAGGGACAGCCGATGGCCGCGCATTTTACCACCGTGACCCCGATCCTGCGGATGTTCGATATCCGCAAGGCACGGGAATTTTACCTCGATTTTCTCGGCTTCAAGGTCGATTTCGAGCATCGCTTCGAGCCGGACCTGCCGCTCTACATGGGTCTCTCGCTTGGCGCGGCGAAACTGCATCTGAGCGAGCACCACGGCGACAGCGCGCCGGGGGCAAGGGTGATGATCGAGACCACCGGCCTTGCGGAGTATCAGGCCGGCCTGCTCGCCAAGCGCTACGGCTATGCGCGGCCGGGGCTGGAGCGGCAGCCCTGGGGCGCCACCACCATGACGGTGACCGATCCGTTTTATAATTGGCTGGTGTTTAGTGAGAGCGACGCGGCATGATCGTCATGCGCGGGCATAGCCGTTCAAAGAACGGCGTCGCTTCCGCTCGCCTATGACCCGCGCATCCATCAATTCTTTGAAGAAGCATGGATTGCCGGATCAAGTCCGGCAATGACGTCGAACTATGGCTTAAGGCGGAGGAAGACGTGGATGGCCGGAATAAATCCGGCCATGACGGCCGAGAGACGTATACTCTGCGGCGAGCCAAACAGAGAACCGATGCCCGAACTCCCCGAAGTCGAAACCGTGCGTCGCGGCTTGCAGCCGGCGATGGAGGGCGCGCGGATCGTGCGCGCCGAAACCCGCCGCGCCGATTTGCGTTTTCCGTTCCAGCCGGATTTTATCGCGCGCCTGCAAGGGCAGATCGTCACCGGCCTCGGCCGCCGCGCTAAATACCTGATGGCCGATCTCGAATCCGGTGACGTGCTGCTGATGCATCTCGGCATGTCCGGCTCGTTTCGCGTGGTGACGGCGGAAGGTGCTGCGACGCCCGGTGAATTCCATTATCCGCGCAACGAGGACCGCGCGCACGACCACGTGCTGTTCCAGATGTCGTCGGGCGCAAGCGTGATCTTCAACGATCCGCGCCGCTTCGGCTATATGAAGATCATCGCGCGTACCGCGCTCGACGAAGAACCACTGTTGAAAGGCCTCGGGCCGGAGCCGCTCGGCAATGCCTTCGACGCCGCGATGCTGGCGAAGGCTGCGGCCGGCAAGGCGACGAGCCTCAAGGCCGCGCTGCTGGATCAGCGCGTCGTCGCAGGGCTCGGCAACATCTATGTCTGCGAGGCGCTGTATCGCTCGCATCTGTCGCCGAAGCGCAAAGCCTCGACGCTCGCCGACAAAAAGAACGCGCCGACCGATCATGCGAAACGGCTCGTGGCGTCGATCCACGAGGTGCTGAATCAGGCGATCGAAGCCGGCGGCTCATCGCTGCGCGATCATCGCCAGACCTCCGGCGAGCTGGGTTATTTCCAGCACTCGTTTCAGGTCTATGACCGCGAGGGCGAGAAGTGCCCGACGCGCGGCTGCGACGGCACCGTGAAGCGCTTCGTGCAGAACGGCCGCTCGACGTTCTGGTGCCCGAGCTGTCAGAAATGACTCATGCCGCGTGGCTGCGTGTCGCCAGGCGATAGAGGGCGCGAGCGCCGGCGTCGAGCAGGAAGCCGAGCAGGCCGATCATCAGCACCGTTGCCATCAGTTCGGAATAGGCGAGGCGGTCGCGGGTATCGAGGATGAAGTAGCCGAGACCGGCGGAAACGCCGAGCATTTCACATGGGACCAGCACGATCCAGACGATGCCGATCGCAAGCCGCAATCCGGTCAGCACATGGCCGAGCACGCCGGGCAGGATGACGTGCCACAGCGTTTCCCAGCGCGTCGCTGCGAGGCTGGAGGCAAGGCTGAGCCAAGCCGGTTGCAGGCGGCGCACGCCTTCGGCGGTGTTGAGCACGATCGGCCACACCGCCGCGAACGCCAGCATGAAGTAGATCGGATCGTCGCCGACGCCGAACACCATCACCGCGATCGGCATCCACGACAGTGGCGAGATCATGCGCAGGAACTGAAACGCCGGCGAGGTCGCCGAATTCAATCGCTGGAAGCTGCCGATGGCGAGGCCGAGCGGCACGCCGATCAGGAGCGCGAAGCCGAGCCCGACCAGCACGCGGCGCAGGCTCACCAGGATATGCACCGGCAGGTCCGGCCCGCTCAGCAGCGCGATCAGCTTCGGAATCGCGGTGGTCGGCGAAAAGTGTCGGATGAATCCGTCCGACGACGCCAGTACGTCGGTGCCGAGCCACCACAGTACGAGCAGCGCCAGCAATCCACCGACGCCCAACGCCGCATTGGTCCATGCCGGCCGCGCGATGTTGAAGCGGGCCGGACGCGAAGATGTCTCTGCGATCAACCGCCGCTCCACGCGTGTCAGGCTGTCGGTGGGCCAGCTCATGCTCACGCGACGATCACTTCGCTACGGGTGAACGTTTCCGGCAGGCCGAACGCGGCCATGCCGCCGCTGGCGATGATCGCCTTCTTCACGAAGCTGTCGTCGACCAGTTCGCGGCCGGCAGCCGTCGGATCGAGCGTGTCGAGGAAGCCGCGATCGCCTTCCACCAGCGTATCCTTGAGCCGGCGTACCAGTTCCTCGGTGTAGCTCGGATAGGGATAGGGCTGAAAATCGATGCGGCGCTCGCGCCAGTCGGCGTGCCGGATCGCGCCGCTCTTGATATAGATGCTTTCATCGGTGTCCGGCGGCGCCAGCACCTTGGTCAGCACCTCTACGCTGTGCGGCGTGTACTGGTTCGGATTGTCCTTCGAGAGCAGCGCGGCGGTTTCCGCGCGATGATCGCGGGTCCACAGTTGCGCCTTGACCATGGCGTTGACAGCGCGCTGCACCCATTCCGGGCGCTGCTGGATGTCACGCTCGTGCATGAAGACGAGGCAGCAGGCGTGATCCTTCCAGACGTCGCCGGTGAAACGCAACATCTTGCCGACGCCGAGCACTTCGCTGGCGGCGTTGAACGGCTCCGCCACGATGTAGCCGCTGATTTGTTTCGAGGCGAGCGCCGGCACCATGTCGGCGGGAGCCATCACCACGAGATTGACTTCGTTGGCAGCGGGCTTGCCGGTGCGCTTCGACACCGGCGTCAGGCCGTTGTCGCGCAGCAGGATTTGCAGCACGACGTTATGAATCGAATACCAGAACGGGATCGCGACGGTGGTGGCGCCGAGATCCTTGACGCTGTTGATGTGCGGCAGCACGCTCAGGCCCGAACCGCTGGTGTGATTCCACGCCACCACCTTCGCCGGGGCCTTGCTGCCGAAGCGCGCCCACACCGTCATCGGTGACAAGAGATGTACGGCGTTGACCTGGCCGGAGATGAAGGCTTCCAGCACCTGTGCCCAGCTTCGCAGCCGCACCGGCTTTTCGGCCTTGATGCCCTGTTCTTCAAAGAACCCCTTGCCGTGCGCCACCAGCAGCGGCGTCGCGTCGGTGATCGGCAGATAGCCGATGCGCAGCGGCGCGTCGGTCTCTTGCGCGCGCGCCTCATAGGCGCGCAACAGCGGCGCGGCGCCGCCGGCGGTGAGCAGCGCGGACAGCTTCAGCATCTGCCGGCGGGAAACGTCGAAACGGGTAAATTCATCGGCGGACATGACGGACCTTTCAGGTGTCGTTTTGCGCGGACGCAAGTGCGCCGCGATGGAGTTCAGGCGGCACGACGTTGCGCGGTGCCACGCAGCGTCGAGAGGATATCGACGCGGATCGCGCCAAGCTCGGCGATGAAATCCTCGCGCGGTTTCGGCAGATCGATGCGCCATTCGCCGATCACGCCGGCAGGCGCGCCGCCGAGAAGCAGGATGCGGTCAGATACGAGAAGCGCCTCGTCGATATCGTGGGTGATCAGGATCGCCGCGGTACGGAAGTCGCGGACGACCTTCAGCAGCAGGTGCTGCATCTCGGTGCGGGTGACTTCGTCGAGCGCGCCGAACGGCTCGTCGAGCAGCAGGATTTCCGGCTTGCGTGCGAGGCAGCGCGCCAGCGCCGCGCGCTGCGCCATGCCGCCGGATAGCTCAGCGGGAAACTTGCGGCGCGATTGGGTGAGGCCGACTTCGCGGATCGCCATCTCGACGCGCGCTTCGCTCTCAGTGCGCGATTGCTTCGGCTGATGCTTGAAGTCGAGGCCGAAGGCGACGTTCTTCTCCAGCGTCAGCCACGGCAGCAGGCTCGGATCCTGGAACGCGACAGCGACGCGCGGATGCACGCCGTCGAGCGGCGCGCCGTTCATGGTCACGGTGCCCTCGGTCGGCGCTTGCAGTCCGGCGAGCACGCGCAACAGGCTGGATTTGCCGACCCCGCTGGAGCCGAGCAGACTCACCGTCTCGCCGGGAGACAATGCGAAATTGAAGCCTTCGATCACCGCGCGCGACTGGCCGGAATAACGCAACGCAACGTCGCGCGCTTGCAGCACCGGCGTTTCCAGCGCCGGCGCGTCGTGCCGTGAAGCGTGAAGGGCAAGCTGGGTCATGGCGTCACGCGATGGCGGAGATCGCCGCCGGCTGTTCGTGGATTTGCAGCGATAGCTTCAATTGCACGATGCTCGGCGTGATGATCGGCAGGAACGCGGCCTCGCGCTGGCGGCGCTGGAAACCTTCGCCGGGGCCGGAGAGATAAGCGCGCCCGCCGGCGGCGTAGAGCTCCAGTTGCAAGGCTTCCGCTGCTATTTCGGCCAGATGAATGCGCAGGCGGAACAGTTGCGCCGGATGCTCGACGAAACGATTGCCGCTCAAGCCGTCGCGCAGGGCGGCTTCCGCGGCCCGCAACGCCGCTTCGAGTTCGATCACCGGCTGCGCCAGCACGTCGCGCTCGCGATTGAGGCGCGCGCCAGCCTCAGAGAGCGCGCGGCGGGCGAGACCGCTGGACATCGCGCACTGCATGGCAAGGAAGGCGGGGCGCACTTTCGGCAGCCATTCGCTGGCATTCCTGTGCAGGATGCGATCCTCGCCGATGCGGACGTTGTCGATTTTCAACGCAGCGGTGCTGGTGGCGCGCATCGCCATCAGGTCGAGATCGGCGGAACGCGTCAGCCCGGCGTCGTCCGACGACAGCACGGCGACAAACGCCGGCGCATGGCCCTCGCCTTGAATCGCGGCGGCGACATCGAAGCCGCCGACGCGCAGGTTGGTCACCCATGGCAACTTGCCGTCGACGCGCAGGCCGAAATCCTCTCGCTGCGCCTTGATCTGCAGTTCCTCGATGCCGGAGAGAAACTTCATCGCGTTGGACAGACCGGTGGCGCCGGCGCGGCGGCCGGCCAGAAGATCGGACAGCAGTTTTTCACGCAGTGCTGCGTTCGGTGATTGCAGCAGATATTCGATAAAGGTGCGATGACCCCAGAATACGAATCCCGCCGCGAGCGACCGCTCCGACACCGCGCCGATCGCGGCGACGGCATCGGCGATGTCGCCGCCACTGCCGCCATGCTCCACCGGCACGCCGATGCGGAACAGGTCGGCATTGGCGAGGCGCGGCAGCACCAGCGCCGCTGCGTCGTTGCTCGTGTCGAGCCGCGTGGCTGTGGCGTCGAGCCACGCGGTGAGATCGGCGGGAAGCGTGGTCATGATCTGCGTCCTGCCTTTACTCGGCCGCGATGGCGGTTGCCGCGCCGTTCCACGCATAAGGCTGAAGCTGCGGATTGAGGTCCGGCTTGCCGAGATTGTTGGCGAAGTTGCACAAGGTCGCGAGGCTGACGCCGAGCACGACTTCAAGTGCACTGGCGTCGTTGAAGCCGGCGGCCTTGAAGGCGGCGAGTTCGGCGTCCGCGACCGCGCCACGGCTGCGGATCACCGCGCGGGTGAAGTCGGCGACGGCGTTGAGCTTGGCGTCCGGCACCTTGGCGTTGGCGCGCAGCGCGTTGACGACGTCTTCGGTAAGGCCCGCTTTCTTGTAGGCGACGGCGGTGTGGCCGGCGACGCAGAAGCCGCAGCCGTGGGTCGCGGCGGCGGTGATCTGCACCGCCTCGCGCTCGGCCAGCGACAGGCCGCTGCGGGCATTGATGCCGGAGACGGTTTGGTAGGTTTCCAGCGCCACCGGGGCGTTGGCGAGGAGGCCGATCAGGTTCGGGATGAAGCCATTGGCCTTTTCGGCCTTGCCGACGCCTTCTCGGGAGGCTTCGGGGGCGGTCTCAGTGGTGAGAATGGGCAAACGGGCCATGGAAATTCCTCCAGTACGGCATCCAGTGAGCGGATCGGCGCCGATGCGTCGGTCTCGTCGTGTTCAATTGATGCCGGTGTAGCAAATTTCTATCGTCTGGAGCGCTCACGAGAAAAATAACAAAACATCATTCGCTTAAAGTGATGGGTAAGGGAAAAAATTCTCCTTCTTGACGACATGGGAGAAGTTTCGGCTGTGCCGTGGATGCGGGTGTCTCTGTCCGCGCCGCGAGGACATTGAAGCCAGATTTTGGTGTGGCAGACGCTGGGCTTTGACCCTTACCTCACGTTCGTCATGGCCGGGCCTGTCACGGCCATCCACGCTTTAATCCGTTCGCTATCGTTAAGACGTGGATGCCCGGGACAGGCCCGGGCATGACGAGGGAGAGGTATGGCGTCCGATTGAATCGGAAGAAGGCCGGCCGCGCTTCAGTCCAGCGGGCGCGCTTCTTCCGGCAGCATGATGGGGATGCCGTCGCGGATCGGGTAGGCCAGTTTGGCCGATCGCGAAATCAGTTCCTGCCGCGCGGCATCGAACTCCAGCGGCCCCTTGGTCAGCGGGCACACCAAAATTTCCAGCAGTTTCGGATCGATGCTGGATTCGGGCTGCTCGTTCAGGGGCATGGTCATCTCCGGTGCGGTGTTGCCGTTCTTTATCACATCTTGCCGGACTGGCGACGGCCTTGCGGGACGGCGATCCGGATCAGTTCCGCGATCGCGTCCTGCTGTTGCTTCCGCGCAAGCTGCCGATCGCTCAGCGTGAAGCCCACGAAGGCCCAATAGAGAATTTGCGCCTGCGCCGTTGCGCGCGACGAAGGCCATCCGGATTTTTCCAGCAGGCTTGCGATATAGGACACCCGCCGGCGGTCGATGGCATCCATCGCCTTGCGCGCGAGCGGTTCGTGCATGGCCCAGCCGCGGATCGCCGCTTCGGTTGCAAGCCGCGTGTCGAACGCGGTGCGGATCAGCCGCCGCAATGCATCCTCGCTGCGGCCTTCGGTTTCGAGCAAGGCGATGACGCGTTCGGCGGCGACCTCGCGCCAATAGTCGAGCAGCGCCGCATGGAAAGCGGCGACATCGGCGAAGTGCCAGTAGAAGCTGCCGCGTGAGACACCCATGGCTTTGGCCAGCGGCTCGGCCTTGAGCGCGAGGAAGCCGCTTGTCGTCAGCGTCTTGAGACCTTGTTTGAGCCAGTCCGTGGCCGAGAGCTGATCCGTCGTCATCTCCTCACCATACACAACTGTATTGACGGAGGCAAAACCCAGGTGTATAGACCATACACATATGTATGGAGGATCCGATGCGGGATGTTTTCCTTCAGATCGCCGGCGTCGCCGCGATCGTCGTCGCGCTGATCCATGCCGTCCTGAGCGAAACCAAACTGTTTCCGCGCGTCGTCGTGACGCCGCCGCGTTTGCGGTTGCTGGTGCGGCTGGTCTGGCATTGCAGCACCGTGGCGTGGATCGCCGGCGGGGCGCTCCTGATCGCGACGCCGTATTTCGAATCTCAGACAGCGCGGCACTGGATCGTGGCGACGATGGCGGCGAATTATCTGTTCGCGATGCTGGTCAACGCCTGGGCGACGCGCGGCCGGCATTTCGGCTGGATCCTGCTCGGTGCGGTATCGGCCTTTGCGATCGCGGGGTATTGAGCGCGAAGTTATTGCAGCGGCGGGTCGCCGCTGGTGCGCTTCTTGGCGAGGTCCATTTCGGTGACGGCGATCAGGATTTCGGCGCGGGTCTTGAGATCCGGCGCTTCCAGCATCGCCTGCTTCTCGGCCGGGCCGTAAGGCGACATCATCGCCAGCGCGTTGACGAGCGCCTCGTTCGGTGCCTTCTCGATGCCTTCCCAATCGACCTTGAGATGATTCACCTTGAGGAAGTCGGACAGCACCTCGAGCAGCGTGGCGCGATCGACGTCGTCCTCGCCCTTGCGCGCGGTGAAGTCGTCGACGAACGGAAAGAAATCCACCTTGCATTGCCGATACGACGTCAGCACCGACAATTCATCGACCACGCGGAAGCGGGATACGCCGGTGAGTTCGAGGATGTAGCGGCCGTCGCCGGATTCGGCGAGCTGGGTGATGCGACCGACGCAGCCGACCTTGAACAGCGTCGGATGGTCGGGATTGCGGCTGTGCGCGGCGTCGGGCTGGATCATGCCGATCAGGCGATGGCCGTCGCGAAACGCATCGTCGACCATCGCCAGATAGCGCGGCTCGAAAATGTTGAGCGGCATCTGACCGCGCGGCAGCAGCAGCGCGCCGGGCAGCGGAAACACCGGGCTCCCTTCCGGAAGGTCGGCGGGGCCGCGATATTCGGCATTGATCGGCATGGCTGGCCCTGACGTTGCGGGAAGGTGTCTTGCTCTCTCTGTTACGCGAACAGGATCGTCGACAGGCGCTTGCGGCCTTCGACGGTCGCTTCGTCGGCACCGCCCCAGGCCTCGAAGAACTGCACGAGTTGCTTGCGTGCGCCGTCGTCGTTCCATTTGCGGTCGCGCTTGACGATTTCAAGCAGGTGCTGCGTGGCCTCAACGCGCTTGCCGGCAGCATTGAGCGCGGTGGCGAGATCGAACCGCGCCTGATGGTCGAGCGGATCGGCGGCAACTTTCTGTTCCAGTTCCGCGACGGGGCCGAGCGAGGTGGCCTGCTCGGCGAGATCGATCATCGCCTGCACGGCGCTGGCGGCCGCGTCCGCGCGCTTGGCTTCCGGCACCAGCGCCAGGGTCTGCTTGGCCTGCTCGATCGCGCCGGTCTCGGCGTAGCAGCGCGCGAGCCCTGTGAGCGCGGCGATGTTGGCTGCATCGACGGCGAGAACTTCCGCATAGATCGCGGCGGCCGTTGACGTGTCGCCGGCGGCTTGCGCGGCTTCGGCTTCCTTGAGCAGATCGGCGATGTCGCCGGCGGCGTCGGGAATGCCCGCGGTCAGCTTGTCGATGAAAGCGGTGACCTGGCTTTCGGGCAGCGCGCCCATGAAGCCGTCGGCCGGCTGGCCGTTGACAAAGGCGATCACCGCCGGAATCGACTGGATGCCCATCTGGCCGGGGATCGCCGGATGCTCGTCGATGTTCATCTTGACCAGCTTGACCTTACCCTTGGCGGCGCGGACGGCCTTCTCGATGATCGGCGTCAGCTGTTTGCAGGGGCCGCACCACGGCGCCCAGAAATCGATCAGCACCGGCTGGCGCTTCGATTCCTCGATGACGTCCTTCATGAACGTCTGGGTGGTGGTGTCCTTGATGAGATCGGCCGCTGCCGGTGGCGTCGCGCCGTCACCCTGCTCGAGTATTGTCACGTTAACCTCACCTGATGTTCTGAGCTTTGTCGAAGGAAATGTGGCCGTGGGGCTGTAGATGGCGTGGCAGGCGAGAATTTGCAATCCGCCGCCGTGTCGCGACGGTCATGGCGCGGCAGAGGAACCGGTGCCGCGAGTGGCGGTCTCGCCAAGGATAAGCCAAAATATTTCAATGGATTAGATCATTTCACCAGAACCGAAGCGCCCCCTCACCGGATCGCGCGGACGAAGCCGAGAGGGCGCAAAACCAAGGAAAGTCGTCGGGCCGCGGTTTATTCGCGCCGGACGCCGTCAGCCTGTTGCATTCGCAAGCCGCATTTGGCATAGCTCTGCCGCTCGGCGGTGCGCCGCCGGAGTTCTCGGATGCGGGTGTAGCTCAGGGGTAGAGCACAACCTTGCCAAGGTTGGGGTCGAGGGTTCGAATCCCTTCGCCCGCTCCAGGAAATCGTTTTCGGACATCGTCACGCTTAACGCAGCGACCGCGCTGCCGCATTTCTGCGCGCCATTACCGCGTGCTCTTTGAGCACGATCAATCGTTCGGCTTTTCGGCAAAGGCCGCGCATTCCCTTCACGATCCGGTTGTTTCCCGCCTTGGTGCGCTGTGTCATCCTCACAACGACGGCGCTTCGCACGGGAGGCTGGCATGGGGCGCAGGATCGTCTTGTTGTCCGACGGCACCGGCAACTCCGCCGCAAAGGTGTGGCGCACCAATGTCCGGCGCACCTTCGAGGCGCTCGATCTCGCGGGTTCGGATCAGGTGGCGTTCTACGATGACGGCGTCGGCACCTCGTCGTTCAAGCCGTTGGCAATTCTCGGCGGTGCATTTGGTTTCGGGCTGAAGCGCAACGTCATCGATCTCTACAAGTTCGCCTGCCGCAACTGGCGCGACGACAGCGACGCGTTGTTCGGCTTCGGCTTCAGCCGCGGCGCCTTCACCATCCGCGTCGTGATGGGGCTGATCCTCAATCAGGGTCTCGTCGCGGCCGACAGTGAGCGCGAACTCGACCGCAAGGCGCATGCCGCCTATCGCGCCTATCGTCGCGAGCGCTATCACACCTTCTGGCACATCGAGAAGCCGCTGCGCGCGCTGCGCGACAAGTTGCTGCCGCGCTACGACAAGACCGACAATCGCACGATCGAACGCATCCGCTTCATCGGCGTCTGGGATACCGTCGCGGCCTATGGCCTGCCGCTCGACGAGATGACGCGCGGCGTTAGCCGCTGGATCTGGCCGCTGGAATTGCCCAATCACCGGCTCGATCTCGCACGCGTGTCGCGCGCCTGTCAGGCGTTGTCGCTGGACGAGCCGCGCACCACGTTCCATCCGGAATTGTGGGACGAGCGCGGCACCGTGCCGCTCGCGCCGCGCGACGATGGCCAGCGCCATCTTGAGGATGAGCAGATCAGCCAGGTGTGGTTCGCCGGCGTGCATTCCAATGTCGGCGGCGGCTATCCCGACGACGCGCTGGCCTACATTCCGCTGGTCTGGATGATGACGGAAGCGCAGCACTGCGGCCTGCGCTTCAAGTCCGATCACGGCACGCCGCCGGCCGATCCCGACAGTTTCAAGAACGCCATCTCGATGTGCGACAAGGACGGACGGCTGTACGATCCGCGCAAGGGGCTCGGCGGCTATTATCGTTACGGTCCGCGTAAGCTGATCGAACTGTGCAACGAGCGTATCTCCCGACACGACGAGGTGTTCGTCGCGCGGCCGAAGGTGCACGTCAGCGCCTTCAAGCGCATCGCCGGCCGTTCGCAGGACTACGCGCCGGTCGGTCTACCCGACGCCTACGATGTCGTCACCGACGACGGCACGGTGCTGACGCCGGATCAATACGGTCTTGAAAGCAATGTCGAGGCGGCGTCGCGCGCCAGGACGCAGGAGCATGTCTGGAATGAAATCTGGAAGCGGCGGCTGGTTTATTTCGCAACGGTGGGCGCGACCGCGTGGCTGTTGCTCTATCCGGTGGCGCGCTCGCTGCCGGCGGCGGATGAATACACCAGCCCGATCCGCTGGGTGTCGGATATCATCCGCGTGGTCGGCGGCTTCCTGCCGGGCTTCGCGCAAACCTGGATCAACGCCTATGCGCGCAGTCCGGGGCAATTCCTGCTGCTGCTAACGCTGGCGATTGTGCTGACATGGTGGGGGACGCGGCTCGCGATCCGCATTACCGATTCGATGAACGCCATCTGGCAACGGACGCCGGCTGCGCCGTCGGGCCTCCCGACCAACTGGATCTACCGGCTGCGCGCGAGCGCGGCTTACGTCTGGTTTCATCGGCAGTTGAAACGCCGCTGGGCGCCGACGTTCTTCGCGGGCTTGTTCGTCTATCTCGGCATCACCTTCGGAAGCCACTTGCTCTACAACGTGCAGGACGTCGCGGGCTTCACCTGCAATGAAAGCCCGAAGGCGCAGGGGCTCGCGCGCACAGAAGAAGTGTCGTTCGATTTCGCGACGTCGCATCCGTGCGCCGGCACCGGCATCGCCGTGGAAGGATTCGGCGCGCGTTACCGCGTCGAAGTCGAGATCACCGCGCCGTGGTACGACGGCGATATTCCCTCGCCGCTTGGCGGCTTCTACACCACCGACGCGCCGCGCTGGGCGCAGCGGGCGTGGCTGCTGCTCGGCGTGCCGCTGCGTCGCGAGCTGACGCGGCCGTGGTTCCGCCTGGTGCTGCGCTACGGCGCGACCGGCGGCGAGGAGGTGTTTCTCGATCCCGATCCCGAAAACGGCAAGGTGGAGTCCGTGATCAAGCCGACGCGCAGCGGCGAACTCTTTATCTTCGTCAACGACGCGGTGCTTGGCATTCCGCACTGGTACGATGTGTTCTATCGCAACAACCGCGGCACCGGCCGACTGACGGTGAAGCGCCTGTGACGGACGGCGTTGCATTGTGCGATGCACACCGATGCAATGAGGTTCAAATGATCCACATCGACGGCGTGGTTGTTTCCGCGACGGCTCACGATATTTTGTCCTGCCAGCCGCGCGCGGAACGCGCTTCTCCGTCGCAATGAATATGATACCGTCCCGTTCTCTCGCACGATCTCGCAACCGCCAAATTCATCGCTTCGATGCAGTTGGCGACCTATCGACAATAACAATGATCACAACATTGGTTCAGGGAGGGACGCGATGAAGTCAGTCATCACAGGATCCGTTCTCGCGCTGGCGACGGTGCTGTCGTTTGGCAGCGTACCGCCGGCAACCGCCGCGGATGGCTTGAAGAGCTATCAATCCGGCAACAAGGATTTCTGGATGCATCCGCCGGACGACTGGTTCCTCGGTGACGAAACGGAAGCGCAGAAGGGCCTCGCGCCGCCATCGGGCCCGCCCACCGGCATGTCGGATGCCGAACTCGCCGACACGATGAAGAAGATCAAGCTGCCGAAGGGCTTCAAGATCGAGGTCTATGCCTCGGGCGTGCTCGCCGCGCGGCAGATGGCGTGGGGCGACAAGGGCACGTTGTTCGTCGGCTCGTTCGGACTCGGCAACGTCTATGCGATCACCGACAAGGACGGCAAGAAAGAGGTCAAGACCATCATCAAGGGCCTCAAGATGCCGACCGGTCTCGCGTATCTCGACGGCGCGCTCTACGTGGTCGATATCAACAAGATCATGCGTTACGACAACCCGGAGGCCAATCTCGACAAGATGCCTGAGCCGAAGGTGGTCTATGACGATCTGCCGCCGTATATGGCGCACGGCTGGAAATACATCGCGGTCGACAAGGACGGCTGGTTCTACATTCCGATCGGCCCGCCCTTCAACATCGGCATTCCGCCGACCTCGACCTCGCAGATCCGCCGCGTCGATCCCAAGACCGGCAATGCCGAAATCGTCGCGCTCGGCGTGCGCAACAGCGTCGGCGGCGACGTCGATCCGCGATCCGGAAAATACTGGTTCACGGAAAACGCGCGCGACTGGCTCGGTGACGACTCGCCCTCGGACAAGCTCAACATGATCTCGAAGCTGGGCGAGCACTTCGGCTATCCGCATTGCCACCAGGGCGACATTCCCGATCCGAAGTTCGCCATGGGACACAAGTGCTCGGAGTTCACGCCGCCGGTCGTCAAGCTGGGCGATCACGTCGCGCCGCTCGGCATGAAATTCTATACCGGCAGCATGTTCCCCGCCGAATACAAGAACAACATCCTGATCGCCGAACACGGCTCGTGGAACAGGCATCAGTATCAGGGTGCGCGGATCACGCGGGTGATCGTCGGCCCGGACGGCAAGAACCCGAAGAGCGAGGTGTTCGCGTCGGGATGGATCGAGGGCAAGCAGACCTATCTCGGCCGGCCCACCGATATCATCCAGGCCAAGGACGGCTCGATCCTGATCGCGGACGACTGGGCCGGTGCGATCTATCGCATCAGCTACGACAAGGCGCAGGCAACGAAGTAGGACATTCGACCACGGCGCGAGGCCATCCGCATCGCGCCGTGGTCGCCTTCCGGTGACCTCAGGTCGCTCGCTTCTCCACCTTCTGTTCGCCATGACCCGAGGAGCGATCATGCGTCCTGCTGTCGTCGCCGTTGCCATTTCGAGCTTGCTGTCGATGGCGGGATCGGTCCACGCCGCCGACGTTGCTGCCGGCAAGGCGAAAGCCGAGATGTGCGCTGCCTGCCACGGTGAGAACGGCATCTCGCAGATGGAGAATACGCCGTCGCTGGCGGGGCAGCCGGATCAGTTCATTCAATGGCAACTGGTGTTCTTTCGCGGGGGCGCACGCAAGAGCGATGTGATGACGCCGATGGCGGAGCAACTCAGCAACGAGGACATCCGCAACATCGGGGCCTACTTCGCCTCGTTAACGCCGCCGAAGGGTGTCGCGGACGACAATCCCGACCTGTCGAAGAAAGGCGAGATGGCCGCCAAGGGGCGGCGCTGCGCTTCATGCCACACCGACAGCTATGCCGGCACCAAGGCGGTGGCGCGTATCGCCGGCCAGCGCGAGGATTATCTGATCAAGGCGTTGCACGACTACAAGTCGGGTGCGCGCTCCGGTGGCGGCGGCGCGGCGATGGCCGACGTGGCTTATCCGCTCAGCGAAGAAGAAATCGTCGCACTGGCGCATTATTTGTCGCGGCTGTGAAGGTTCGTAAACCTTCCCTGCAAGGGGTGAGAACTCACCCCCGCTGCGCCTCGTAGGTTTTCAAATGCGTGTAGGCTACGCGCAGGCGCGGCACTGGAACCTTCGCGGCATCGCCCCGCGCCACCAGATCGCCGACGATGTGATCGGCTTCGGTGGGCAGGCCCGCCGCGACGTCGCGGAACATCGATGCGGTGAGCGGCGAGCCTTCGGTGGTAAGCATGCCGGTCATGCGTTCGACGAACGGCGCACGCGGCGTGTGACCGGCGGCACTGGCGATGGCACTGATTTCGTCGCGCACACCGAGAATGTAGTCGCGGCCGCCGGGTGCTTCGAGAATCTTGCCGACCGGACCGCGCATCAGGCAGGTGGAAGAGGCGAGCGATGCCAGCATCGTCCACTTCTCCCACATATCCTGCATGATGGTTTCGCTGGCCCTGCCGTCGAAGTTGCCGCGCCGGAAGATGACGTCGGCCTCGCGCACGCGCTCCGATAAGATGCCGTCGCGTTCGCCGAAACCGAGCGCCTGCATCGGCGACAACTGCACCACATGACGGTCGGTGTTCAGCGTCGCCGCGATGGCGCATTGCCCGCCCAGCACGCGGTCGCGGCCGAATTTCGCATCGAGCATGTCGAGATGCCGCATCCCGTTGAGCATCGGCATGATCGCGGTCCGCGGTCCGACAGCGGACGCGAAGGAGGCGATGGCGTCGTCGAGGTCGAATGCCTTGCAGCTCAGCAACACGATATCGAATGTTTGCTTCAGGTTCTGCGCCAGCACTGTCGGCGGCTCCCGCAGCGTGACATCGCCGTGTGGGCTCTTGATGACGAGGCCGTCGCGGTTGAGTTCTTCGGCGCGGCGCGGCCGCACCAGAAACGTCACGTCAGCACCCGATTGCAGCAATCGTCCGCCGAAATAGCCGCCGATCGCGCCGGCCCCGACCACCAGAATACGCATGCCTAAGCTCCCGTTGTTTTTCTTGTTCTTGCGAACCGTCGGCAAGCTACTGCTTCGAGCGGGCG
Organism: Xanthobacteraceae bacterium; assembly: GCA_049647485.1. Taxonomy (GTDB): domain Bacteria; phylum Pseudomonadota; class Alphaproteobacteria; order Rhizobiales; family Xanthobacteraceae; genus 62-47. The sequence goes on along the minus strand of JBARXT010000290.1, from coordinate 6,372 downwards.
AAGCGCTACCACTTTTCGCCGAAGGGACGAATTTCCAGTTCGAACGTCCAAGCGCTCTTCGGTTGCTGGTAGAGTTGCCAGTAGGTTTCGGCGACGGATGCCGGCGGCATCAGCAGGTCCGGATTGTTCAGCGCCTCCTTGCCCCAAAGCTGTTCGCGGCGCTCGCGCACCCAGGCGGTGTCGACGCCGGAGTCGATGATGAGGTGCGCGACGTGGATATGCCTCGGCCCCAGTTCGCGCGCCATCGCCTGCGCCACCGCGCGCAGGCCGAACTTGGCGCTGGCAAACGCGGCGAAGCCGGAGCCGCCGCGCAAGGATGCGGTGGCGCCGGTGAAAAAGATGTTGCCGTGGCCGCGCGGCAGCATCAGCCGAGCCGACTCGCGTCCGGCGAGGAAACCGGCCCAGCAGGCCATTTCCCACACCTTCCGAAACACACGGTCGGTGGTTTCCAGAATCGGGAAATTGACGTTGGCGCCGACGTTGAAGATCGTCACTTCCAGCGGCGCGTGCTTGTCGGCCTCTTGCAGGAAGGCGTTGATCTCGCCTTCCTCGCGGGCATCGAGCGAGCGCGCGACGATGGATCCGCCGGCATTCTCGATCTCCTTCACCAGCGGCGCGAGCTTGTCGCCGTTGCGGCGGCCGGCGAACACGGTGAAGCCTTCGGCGGCGAATTTCTTGGCGATCTCGGCGCCGATGTAGTCGCCGGCGCCGATCACCGCGACGGTTGCATTACGCTTTGGCATGATATCCTCCAAGGGTGCGACACGTCATCCTGAGGTGCGAGCCATCTTGGCGAGCCTCGAAGGATGACGCTGTCTTCGCTCTATTTTCCTGCAATCAGCTCCTCGACCTCACGCAACTGCTCCTTGCCGAAGAACATCTCGTCGCCGACGAAGAAGGTGGGCGAGCCGAACGCGCCGCGCGCGACGGCGGCTTGGGTGTTCTCCAGCAGCCTGTTCTTGATCTCCGGTTCCTGTGCGCGGGCGAACAGTTTTGCGGCGTCCAGTCCCGACGAGGTCAAGGCTTTGCCCAGCACCTCGGGATCGTCCATTTTCTTCGGCTCTTCCCACATATGGTGAAACGCCGCCTCGACGTATTTCTCGAACACGCCTTCTGCCTGCGCGGCGATCGCGCCGCGCATCAGCATCAGGGTATTGACCGGGAAATTCGGATTCCAGACGTAAGGTTTGACGTTGAAGCGCTTCAGGAAGCGCTGCGTCTCAAGCTCCATGAACTCGCGCTTGTTCTTGATGCCGGCCAGCGTTTCGGCCGGAGATTTGTTGTTGGTGGCCTTGAAGACGCCGCCGAGCAGGATCGGCACATATTCGAAGGTGACGCCGGTGCGCTTCTCGATGGCCGGAATGACCTTGTGGCTGAGATACGCGTTGGGGCTGCCGAAATCGAACAGGAATTGCGGGCGGGGCGGCTGGCTCATGGGAGGCTCCTCGGACAATGCGCTAGTGATTCGATTCAGACATTTGCATCCCGCCTCGATGGCCACCTTTGCAAAGGTCAGAATCAAAGGCCCACCAGCAACTGTAAGCTTCTAGTGGAGTTCTAGATTTGACATTCGCTTCCAGCGCCTGCTGCAAGGTGGGTAGCGAATGTCAAATCTGTCCACTAGGAGTGTGGCGCAGCCGCGCCGCCGCGTCCACCACTTTTTATGATGGATATCATATAAGGCCGGGCATGGGCCGCCGTGTCAGATCAGGCGTTCGATCTTCTGCTTGCGCCAGACGAACCAGTAGAACGTCATCTGCAACAACAGCATGGCGCAGAACGTGATCGGATAGGCGGTCCAGACGCCGGAGAGGCCGAGCGCGCGGCTGAGCAGGATCGCCGCCGGCACCTCCACCGCAAGGATCGATACGATCGACAACAGCGTCGGCACCAGCACCGTGCCGCTGGCGCGCATCGTCGCCGAGAACACGCCGGCCATGCCGAACGGCACCGTGCTCCACAGCACGATATGCAGGGCGTGCTGCGCCAGTTCGAGCACGTTCTCGTCGATGATGAACAGGCCGATGATCAACCGCGACAGCAGATAGCCGAGGGCCACCAGCGCGCCGGTCATGATCAGATTGAGCAGCAGGCCGGTCTTCACGATGGCGCCGAGGCGATCGACATGGCCGGCGCCGATCGCCTGCGCCGCGAAGATCGAGGCGGTAATTGCAATCGAGATCGCGGGGAATTGCACGTAGGCCAGCACCTGATTGAGCGCGCCGTAAGCGGCCGTCGCATCCGAGCCGAAGCTATTGACGATGCCGAGCAGCACCAGTTCGGCAAGCGACATCACCACGAGCTGCACAGCGGTCGGCAGGCCGATCCGCAGCACTTTGCGCAGCAGCACGAAATCCGGGACCATGCCGCGCAGGAAGGCGCGGTCCGGCGCCAGCGCGTGTTTTTTCCAGCGCATATAGATCGCGAGCCAGCACAGCGTGACGACAGAGGCGACCGCCGATGCATAGGCGGCGCTGGCGACGCCGAGCTTTGGCAGGCCGAGCCAGCCTTGAATCAGCGCGGGCGTGATAACGAGGCCGATCGCGGTGGAGAAGGCGAGCGCGAACAGCGGCGTCACGGTGTCGCCGACGCCGCGCATCATCGAGGTCAACAGTAGAAAGGCGAAGGTCGCGGGGATCGCGATCATCATGATGCGCGCGTAATCGGTGGCGGCATCGAGCACGTTGGCGGGCGTCGCCAGCGCGATCAAGAGATCGCGGGTGAAGATGCCGCCGAACACGGCGATGACCGCGCCACCAAGCAGCGCCAATGTCAGCGTCGTGCCCGCGACTTCCTTGACGCGCTCCGGTTCGCGCGCACCCCAGGCTTGCCCGATCAGCACCGAGGCGCCGGCGCCAAGCCCGATGATGAAGGCGATGAAAAAGAACATCACCGGAAAGAAACCGGCGACCGCGGCGAGCGCGTCGACGCCGATCATCTGGCCGAGATAGATGCTGTTGATGGTGCCGAACAGTGCCTGCAGGATGTTGCTCAGCATCATCGGTAGCAGGAAGACGATAAACGTCCGCCAGAGAGGAACGACGGGGGCGGTCATGAATGGTCCTTCTGCGCCGCTTAGCCGGCAACGTTGGTCTATTTAGACGCGTTTTCTTTACGCGAACTGGCTTCCACTTCGCTTGAAAGCGCGTTGAATGCGAGTTTGACGATATGATCGCGAACGTCCGGAGGCCATGACGCGATCAGTTCGGCGAATCGATGGCGGTCGCTTGCGAACAGCGCGCGCGCCGCCTCCTCGAAGCCCGGCAGGTTGCCGGCCATCGTCGACATGAAATGATAGGCGGCATCGCGGGCCATGCGGGCGCGATCGTGGTCGCCATTGCGGCGGCGGGCTTCCTCGACCAGCTTGCGCAGCGCCACCGAGGCGCCGCCTGGTTGGGTGGCGAGCCAGTCCCAATGGCGTGGCAGCAGCGTCACCTCGCGAGCGACGACGCCAAGCTTCGGTCGTCCGCGGCCGCGCGGTGGTTCCGGTGTGGTGGCCGGTGTCGGCGGGCCCGCGGCGGGCCGCAGCCGGGCCACAATCTCGGCGTCGCTGCCGCGCAGGTCGAGGTCGATGGTGCGGCCGGTGGCGTCGTCGAAAATCAGGATCGATGACGCGCCCGGCCGGTCGGCCATCCATTTGACCACCAGCGCCACCTCGGCCAATGGACCAGTGGCGACCCGATGATCGTTCTCGAAGACGGTGAAATTGGCTGGGCTGCTCATGGCGGGGTTCCGGGAAGGTTGTCGCTTTTTATCCGGGCAAAAATACTCTGTCAATATTACCCGGATAAATATTTGCGACTTGCAAAAGCATTGAAATCGCTGCCTGATTTGCGACGAAAGGCCGCCATCTGGGCCGCTCAGGGAGCCCTCTTATGTTGACCGTGCATCATCTCAATAATTCGCGTTCGCAGCGGGTGCTGTGGTTGCTGGAGGAATTGGGCGAGCCGTATGAAATCGTCCGCTATCAGCGGCTGCCGACCATGCAGGCACCGCGCGAACTGGCGGTGATCCATCCGCTCGGCAAGTCGCCGGTGGTCACCGACGGCGGCAACACCATCGCGGAGTCGGGCGCGATCATCGAATACATCGTCGGAAACTACGGTGAGGGCCGCCTGATCCCGCCGCCCAACACGCCGGAGCGGCTGCGTTACACCTATTGGCTGCACTATGCCGCAGGCTCGGCGATGCCGCCGCTATTGATGAAGCTGATCTTCTCGCTGATGCCGCGCCGCTCGCCGGTGTTGCTGCGGCCGCTGGTCAAGAAGATCACCGGGCAGGCGCTGGCCACGCTCGTCGATCCGCAACTCAAGCAGCACATGGCGTTCTGGGAAACCGAACTCAACAAGAGCGAATGGTTCGCCGGCAACGACTTCACCGCCGCCGACATTCAGATGAGTTTTCCGCTGGAAGCCGCTGCGTCGCGTGCGGGTTTGTCCGCGCATCACCCGAAGGCGATGGATTTCCTCAAGCGCATCCACGCACGCCCTGCCTATCAGCGCGCACTGGAAAAGGGCGGGCCGTACACGGTGGGGAAGGCTTAGGGCTTACGTTTATTACAACGCCCACCACGACTGTGCGTCATGGCCGGGCTTGTCCCGGTCATCCACGTCTTTCTTGCCGAGATTCTGAAAAGACGTGGATACCCACGACAAGCGCGGGCATGACAAGTGGTAAGGGTGATTTTCTGCGGAGCCTCATCGGCGGCGGGGTTTCCGCGTTAAGGCTTAATATCCTGCCGCTTCCGCGCCGCGTGTGCGCGGGTCGGGGCCGCCCTCGATTCCATTCGAAGTGATCGCGATGGAATTGGCGGAGGTCTGTCCCATCGGCGTCACGATGCGATGGCCTTTCGCTTTCAACTCCTCGAGCGTGCCTTGCGGAAAACCCCGCTCGACGCGTACCTCGTCCGGCAGCCATTGATGATGCAGGCGCGGGGCATCTACGGCGGCGGCGACATTCATCCCGTAGTCGAGCACGTTGACGACGACTTGCAGCACCGTGGAGATGATGCGGCTGCCGCCGGGCGAGCCGGTCACCAGCATCGGCTTGCTGTCCTTGAGCACGATGGTCGGCGTCATCGACGACAGCGGCCGCTTGCCGGGGCCGGGCAGGTTTGCCTCGAAGCCGACAAGGCCATAGGCGTTTGACGCGCCCGGCGCGGCAGTGAAGTCATCGAGTTCGTTGTTGAGCAGCACGCCGGTGCCGTCCGCGACGAGACCGACGCCGTAGCTGAAGTTCAGGGTGTAGGTGTTGCTCACCGCGTTGCCGTGGTTGTCCACCACGGAGAAATGCGTGGTGTTGTCGCCTTCGCGTGGTTGCTTTAGCGACAGCATGTCGCTCCACGGCGTCGCGCGGTCGATATCGATGCTGGCGCGCTGACGTGCCGCGTAGTCTTTCGATGTCAGTCGCGTCACCGGCGCGTTGACGAAAGCGGGATCGCCGAGAAAACGCGCGCGGTCGGCATAGGCGCGCTTCATCGTTTCGATCAACAGGTGAAGCGACGGCGCCGTGCCCTGCTTGAGATCGCGCAATGCAAAACCCTCGAGCATGTTCAGCGTCTCGATCAGCACGACGCCGCCGGATGACGGCAGCGGCATCGAGACGATGTCGTGGCCGCGATAGGTGCCGCGCACCGGCTCACGTTCGATTGCGCGATACTGCTTGAGATCATCCCGTGTGATGATGCCGCCAGCCGCCTGAATGCCTTGCGCGAGCTTGTCGGCGACCGGGCCTTGGTAGAATCCGCGCGCGCCCTGCGCGGCGATGGCGTCAAGCGTCGCGGCGAGATCGGTTTGAATTAATCTGTCGCCTTCGCGCAGCGACGATCCGTCGGCGCGCGAGAAAATCTTCGCGCTCGCGGGCCAGCGCGCCAGCCGCTTGTGCCAGCCGGGTAGCGTGTCCGCGCCGTCATCGGTGAGGATGAAACCATCGCGCGCCAATGCGATGGCGGGTTGCAGCAGTTGCGCCAGCGTGAATTTGCCGGAGCCATATTTCTCAAGCGCCAGCGTCAGTCCCGCCACGGTGCCGGGCACGCCGATACCGAGTGCGGAATCGCGCGATTTTGCGGGATCGGGCTTGCCGTCCGGCCCAAGAAACATGTCGCGCGTTGCCGCGGCCGGCGCCGTCTCACGATAGTCGATGCTGATGTCCTTGTTGCCATCCGCGAGGTGGATCAGCATGAAGCCGCCGCCGCCGATATTGCCGGCGCGCGGATAAGTCACCGCCATGGCGAAGCCGGTCGCGACCGCGGCATCGACTGCGTTGCCGCCCTGCGCCAGTACATCGCGGCCGACCCGCGCGGCGAGCTTCTCCTGCGCCACCACCATGCCGTGCGAGGCTATGACGGGATGAATCGCGGCGGCCGGCAGCGGC
>JBARXT010000289.1:0-1775 GCA_049647485.1 Xanthobacteraceae bacterium | reverse complement strand
ACCATGCCGTGCGAGGCTATGACGGGATGAATCGCGGCGGCCGGCAGCGGCGCGGAGGTGCCGCGCCGCATGTCCTGCGCCGTCGCGGTGACGCCGAGCGCCAGCAGCCACGCTAGTCCGCCCAGCAGCGCGCGGCGATCGAGGCGGTGGACCGTCATGGATAGCTCCTCGGATCGTGGCAGGCGGGTCGCAACAGATTTGTGACGCCTGCATCGTATCGGCAAGCACATACCCGTCATGCTATAGGACGACGGATGCGCTACGCAAAAGGCATCGGTGATTCGCAAGGGGATACCCAAGGAATGAACCTATGTCGGTAGCGGCGGCAGCACGCGCGGATTTGCCCGCAACCTATCCGCCGCGTTCGGCGGTGGTGGCGTGGATCTTCTTCGACTGGGCGGCGCAGCCTTACTTCACGCTGATAACGACCTTCGTGTTCGCGCCGTACTTCGCGACATTCGTGGCGGCGACCCCGGCGGAAGGGCAATCGCTGTGGGGTTTCGCCACGGCAAGCGCGGGATTTCTCATCGCGCTGATGTCGCCGATCCTCGGCGCCATCGCCGACGCCAGCGGCCGCCGCAAGCCGTGGATCGCGGTGTTCGGCGCGCTGTTGGTGCTGGGCTCCAGCCTGATGTGGATCGGCAAGCCGGGCGACCTGAGCGTGATCCTGCCGGTGCTGATCGCCTATGCGATTGCGACTGTCGGCGTCGAGTTCGCCACCGTGTTCAACAACGCGATGATGCCGTCGCTGGTGCCACCGGAAAAGATCGGCCGCTTGTCCGGCACCGGCTGGGCCACCGGCTATATCGGCGGCATTCTCAGCCTCGTGCTGGTGCTGGGATTCCTCGCAGGCAGTCCCGACAGTGGTCGCACGCTGTTCGGACTGATGCCGCTGTTCGGACTCGATCCGGCGATGCATCAGGGCGACCGCATCGTCGGGCCGCTCACCGGGTTGTGGTTCGTCATTTTCGTGCTGCCGATGTTTCTGCTGACGCCGGATTTTCCGTCGAAGCGGCCGGTGCGCGAAGCATTGCGCGAGGGCTTGCGCGAGTTGCGGCAGACGCTGAGCGAATTGCCGAGACGCAAATCCATCGCGATGTTCCTGCTTGCCAACATGCTCTACACCGATGGCCTGATCTCGCTGTTCGCGTTCGGCGGCATCTATGCGGCGGGCACCTTCGGCTGGCGCACCATCCAGATGGGCACCTTCGGCATCCTGCTGGCGATCGCCGGCACGTTCGGCGCATGGCTCGGCGGCAAGCTCGACGACCGCTTCGGGCCGAAGCGGGTGATCGCCAGTGCGCTCACCGTGCTGCTGCTGGCAAGCTTCACCATCCTGCTGGTGGATCGCGATTCGATCCTGTTCATTCCGGTGATGCCGCCGCAGCCGGGCGGCGCGCTGTTCGCCTCGCCGGCGGAGAAAGCCTATCTCGTGCTCGGCGGATTGATCGGCATGATGGGCGGGCCGTTACAGGCGGCGTCGCGCTCGCTGTTGATTCGGATGGCGCCGAAGGATCGCATCACGCAATTCTTCGGACTGTTCGCGCTGACCGGAAAAGTGACGTCGTTCATCGGGCCGCTTTTGATTGGCATCATCACCGCCGCCACCGCCAGCCAGAAGGCCGGCATGGGGGTGATCGTGGTGCTGTTCCTGATGGGGCTGACGTTGCTGACGCGGGTGCGGGAGTAGGTTTTTCACCTCTCCCTGAAAGGGAGAGGTCGATCACCATCGCAAAGCGATGGCGATCGGGTGTGGGTCGCTTGGAGGATTTATT
>JBARXT010000288.1:0-5980 GCA_049647485.1 Xanthobacteraceae bacterium | reverse complement strand
ATGGTCGACGAGCCGATTCTGTGTTTCGACGGCGACCGCGCCGCGGCCGCCGGAGCGCGCCAGATCGTCGGGGTCCTGCCCTTCCGGCAGCATGGCGAAGCGCAGGCTCTTGCCGGGTTCGAGATGCGGCAGCGCCAGATCGGCGGCCCGCCACGCCGCCTTCTGCCCGGCGCGGTCGCCGTCGAAACACAGAATCGGCTCGTCGACCATCTTCCAAAGAAGGCCGAGCTGATCCTCGGTCAGCGCGGTGCCGAGCGGCGCGACGGCGGCGGGAAATCCTGTGCCGACCATGGCGATGACATCGACATAACCCTCGACCACCACCACCGGCGCGCCGTCATGCGCGGCCTTGCGCGCGGCCGCGCCGTTGTAGAGGTTGGAGCCCTTGTGAAACAGCGGGGTTTCCGGCGAGTTGAGATATTTGGCCGGAACGTCCTTCTCCAAGGCACGGCCGCCGAAGGCGATGATGCGCCCGCGCAGATCGGTGATGGGAAACATCACGCGATCGCGGAAACGATCGTAGGGCACCGGAATATCCTCGCCGCCGATCAGAAGCCCGGCCTCGACCATGTCGCCGACCGGCACGCCCTGCGCGCCGAGAGATTCCTTCAGCGCGAACCGTTCGCCCGGCGCATAGCCGAGGCGAAATTGCAATTGCGTCTGCGGCGTCAATCCACGATCCGCCAGATAGCCACGCGCCTTTGCGCCGCCGCGCGCCGCCAGCGCATCGGTGAAGAATTTCGCCGCCAGTTCCATGACATCATAGAGCGACTTGCGGCGCTGCTCGTGGCGCGCGGCGTCCGGCGTCGCCGCCGGGATCGGCAGACCGGCCATCTGCGCCAGCCGCTCCACGGCCTCGACGAAGGGCACGCCCTCGGTCTCCATGACGAAATCGAAGATGTTGCCGTGCTTGCCGGTGGAGAAGTCGTGATAAAACTGCTTCTGGTCGTTCACCGTGAAGGACGGCGTCTTTTCCTGCTGGAACGGCGACAGGCCTTTCCACTCCCGCCCCGCCTTCTTCAGCTTGACGCGCTTGCCCACGACTTCCGACACCGGAAGCCGCGCGCGCAGCTCTTCAAGGAATTGCGGGGTGAAACGCATGTGGATCGCGGGACCTTTGCCAACCGACCATTCATATAGGCGCGAAAGAACAACGGCCAAGCCGCGCCGGATTGTCCCGGCTATCCACAGGGCCTATTTCGAGGCTCGCCCCGACAGCGTATCGCGCTCGCGGCGAAACAGCGCCGTGAGGAATTCCGCCAGCATCCGAACCCGCGGAACCTTGGCCAGATCCGGCCGCAGCAACAGCCACACCTCGCGATCCGGCGGCTTTTTATCGAGGCGGACCTCGACCAACCGGGCATCCCCGCGCCCGAGGAAGTGCGGCAGCATCGCCACCCCGAAACCGGCACGGGCGGCGGCGGCCTGCGAGGTCTGGCTATTGGCGCGCACCGTAACGCGGGTTCCGGCGAACTCGCGCGTCAGCCACGCGGCATCGGCAACGAACTGGCTGTCATCATCGAATGCGACGATCGGCGGCCGCTCGCCCTTCGCCACCATGCGGGCGACACTGCGCGCGGCATAGAAGCCAAAGCCGACGATCGCGACCTTGCGCGCGAGCAACTCCCCGTCGGCCGGACGGCCGAAGCGCAGCGCGATATCGGCCTCCCGCCGCCACAGGCTGAGAACGCGGGAGCCGGTGATGATTTCGAGATCGATCGCCGGATGATCTCGATGAAACGGCGCAAGCCGGTCGATCAGGAAATCGTCCGCCAGCGAGCGCGTCGCGGCGAGCCGGACCAGACCGCCCAGCCTGTCGACGGCTTCGGCGTGGCTGCCCACTGCCAGCGCGGCGTCCTCCATGGCGCGCGCAACGACGCCGATGTCCTGCCCCTTTGCGGTCAGCACGTAGCCGCCGGCACGGCGATCGAACAGGCTGACGCCAAGCGCCGCTTCGAGATGCGCGATGCGCCGCGCCACGGTGACGTGATTGACCTTGAGCGCCCGCGCCGTCGCCGACAGGCTGCGATGCCGCACCAGCGCAAGAAAATAACGCAGATCGTCCCAGTCCGGCGCAGGTGTGCTTTTCTGAACAGGCATCGTGCAAGAATAGCAAATTCCGCACAGGCGCCCAAGAGGCTATCAAGCGCCTATAAAGCCGCCATCCAGACGCTATAGTCCGCCCTCAGGAGATCCCGCCATGGCCCCCGCCCCGAAATCGCTGCTGCAAATTGCCGGCGCACCGCTGACGCCGAGCCCGCTCAACGCCTCCGTGCTGGTGATCATCGACGCGCAGCTCGAATACGTCAAAGGCAGCCTGCCGCTAGCCGGCGTCGACGCCGCGATCCGCGAGGCGGCGCTGTTGCTGGCACTGGCGCGCAAGATCGGGATGCCGGTGTTCCATATCGTGCAGCACGCGCCCGCCGGACGACCGCTGTTCGCCGAGGACGGGCCTTATGCGGCGATCGTGCCGCAACTGAACCCCACTGCCGGCGAAATCGTGCTGCGCAAGACGTTGCCGAATTCATTTGCCGGCACCGACCTGCACGACCTGATCAAGAGCACCGGCAAGAACGAGATCATCTTTGCCGGCTTCATGACCCACATGTGCGTCTCAGCCAGCGCGCGCGCCGCGCTCGACCTGAAGTATCGCTCGACCGTGGTGGCCAACGCCACCGCGACGCGCAACCTGCCCGACCCGCTCGGTGGCATGATCCCGGCCAGCGTCGTGCATCGCACCGCGCTGTCCGAACTCGCCGACCGCTTCGCCATCGTGGTGAAGGACACCGCGGCGTTGCTGCCGCAGCAGGCGACGGCGTGAACAGCCATCGGTTTTCACCGTAAAGCGTCATGCGCGGGCTTGACCCGCGCATCCATCCCTTGAAGAAAGATGGATGGCCGGATCAAGTCCGGCCATGACGTCGCAATCATATTAAACTAGCTTCATGCCCCTCCAGGACATCACGCCCCTGCTTGCCGCTGACGACCCCGCGCCGGTGATCGTGCGCAACGCGGACGGCGCATCGCCGTTCTTTCTGACCTGCGATCACTACGGCCGCACGATCCCGCACGCGCTCGGCGATCTCGGCATCGACGAGAGCGAGCGCCGGCGCCACATCGCCTATGACATCGGCATTGCCGCCGTTGCGGAAGCGGTGTCGGATGCGCTCGGCGCGCATCTGATCGCGCAGCGCTATTCGCGCCTCGTCATCGACTGCAATCGGCCGCTGTCAGCCGCGAGCTCGATCCCGCCGCTCAGCGAGGCGACCACCATCCCCGGTAATCAGGGCCTCGCGCAACAGGTCGCATTCGAGCGGCAGCAATCGATCTTCGCGCCCTATCACCATGCCATCACCAAGGCGTTGGACTTGCGGGCGCGGGAGAAGCGACCGACGATCCTGGTGTCCCTGCACAGCTTCACGCCGATCTATGCCGGCGTGGCGCGGCCGTGGCACATCGGCACGCTCTACAATCGCGACGCGCGGTTGCCGAAGCTGATGCTGCGTGAACTGCGCGCCGAACCCGCGCTGACGGTCGGCGACAACAAGCCTTATGCCGTCAGCGATACGACCGACTACACCATTCCGGTGCACGGCGAAAAACGCGGGCTGATCAACACCGGCATCGAGATCCGTCAGGACCTGATCACCGAGCACAACGGCCAGCGCGAATGGGCCGCACGGCTGGCCCGCATTCTGCAAAAGCTGGAGCCGGAATTGCTGGCGCTAGCGTAGCGTTTTCGGTCGACGCGGTTTCTTCACGCGAAACCGGCTCCCACTTCGCTCGAAAAGGCGATGGCCTTAGCGCGCCCGCGTCAAGGCAAGCCAGACACCGCCGCCGATTATGCACAGTCCCGAAAGGCGCGACACCAGTCGCGTCCGGCTGGCGGAGAGCAGCGTCCGCGCCCGGCCCGCCAAAAGCGCATAGACCGCATCGGTCGCGCCTGCGATCACCATGAAGGTGACGCCGAGAAGCACCACCTGCGGCAGATGCGGCTTTTCCAGATCGACGAATTGCGGAATGAACGCGCCGAAGAAGATCAGCATCTTCGGATTGCTCAAGAGCACCACCAGCCCTTGCAGGAAGAAGCCGCCTTTCGGCGGCGGCGGTGCATCGCCCTTCGCGACGTCGAGGCCCGGCGAGCGCACCATCTTGAGGCCGATCCACACCAGATAGGCGGCGCCCGCGAAGCGCACCCAATCGAACCAGCAGCCCATCGTCGCCATCATCGAGGTCAACCCCACCGCGACGATGCCGATCGAGATCGCGAGCCCGACCTGCGCGCCGGCGATGTTGATCAGCGCCGCACGCGTGCCGTGACGCAGGCCGTTGGCGACCAGCAGCGTGACGATCGGCCCCGGCACGATGGCGAGCACGAGGCAGGCGGCGACGAAGGCGAGATAGAGTTGCAGGGACATCGGGCATCGACCGGAAACGTTGGATTGTAACGAATATGCATGAGAACGGTGCTCAAGTCTTCCTTCACCTTCGGGCTCATGCGCGGTCACACGCTCAACACCTAGTTCCCCCGCCTCATCCTTTTCACCGTACCGCCTTCCTATAGTCAAAGCACGATGCTCCATCCTTCCGCACTCGCGGCAGCCGGCGTCTTGCCGCGCACTGCACCGACCACGGAGCGACGATGCAATTGCACCATGCCGACCCGCACGACGCGATAGCCGCGCAGCTGCGCGCCTTGTCGACAACCCACGCGAAGGATCCGTCCGGGCCCGACGTCACGCCTGCGACCTCGCCGGAGCCGGTGAACGAGCCGCCGCTTAGCGCCACGCCATTGAATGACAACACCGGCGACATGCGCATTCTGACGTCGCGTGCGCGATCCGGTCGAAGGGTTGTTTTCCTGGCCATTTGCGCAGGCGTTGCCGCGACAATGGCCTGGCATATCTACGGAGATCAGGCGAAGCAGCGGCTTTCGTCCCTGCTGCCGCAGTTTGTCGTAAATGCGCCGGCTCCCACGCAAAGCGCGAACGCCGCCGAGCCACAAGACGTAACCTCCCAAGCCGCACCGCCTCAACCGACCGCTAATGCCCCGACACCTGCACCCGCGCAAGAGAGCAGCAACACTGCATCGGACGCGCCAACACCCGCTGCGCTGACTCCTGCTACGCCGGCGGCGTCGGAGCCCGCTCCGACACAGGCGGCGCTGCCGCCTAAAGTAACGCAGTCGCTGGACACCATGGCGCAGGAAATTGCGTCGTTGAAGCAAACGGTCGAGCAGTTGCGCGCCGGTCAGCAGCAACTCAGCAGCGATGTCGCGAAACTCAGCGAGCAGGCGGCCCGCCACAAGGTCACCGAACAAACGCCAAAGCCAGCCTCACGGCAACGACCGCGGCATTCGTCAACACCGGTCGCGGCTTCGCGGACCCCCGTGGCTTCGCGAACCATTGCACCCGCTCCGCCGCCGCAACCACAATCGCAGCGGCAGGACTATCGGCAGGTCCCCGCGCAACGCGAAGCTTATATCCCGCCACCCGCGCCCGCGCGGCTTCCACCACCGCCCGGCGACAGCAGCGTTCCCCGACCGCCAATGCCGCTGCAATAGCCGCGCTATCGCCAGCACAGTAAGTATCAGGCCGCCGCGCGTTTACGACTCGCGGCGGCATAAGCCTGCCCGGCCCGATCAAATCGATTTGCGTTCGACACTGCTCCACGCAACGTCCTCGGCGCATCGAAAACAGACAGCGATCGGCGGTACATGTCTAAAAGCTTGCGCTTGACATGCAACCATTTAGTTGCCTATTATCCTCGCCATGGATGAAGTCTTCAAAGCACTGGCGGACGCTTCGCGACGCGCGTTGCTGGACAGGCTTCACGCCCGCAACGGCCAGACCTTGAGCGACCTTTGCGACGGCCTCGACATGACGCGTCAGGCCGTGACCAAGCACCTTGCGATTCTCGAAGCGGCCAATCTCGTCGCCACCCTCAGGCACGGCCGCGAGAAGCTGCATTACCTCAATCC
>JBARXT010000287.1:0-5230 GCA_049647485.1 Xanthobacteraceae bacterium | reverse complement strand
GGGTACGACAGTGCCAACGGTGTCGGCCAGCGCCGCGCGCAGGCGCTCAAGGATGCCCTGGTGGCGGCCGGCGTCGGCGCCAGCCGCATCCAGGTCAGCGGCAAGAAGGCCGCCGCCACCCGGGCCCGTTCCGCCGAGGTGATCGTCGCGCCGTGATGCGCTGCCGGCCTCGCCGGCACCCATGGAGTGGGGTGTTGCCCCGCTCCGGTACTACCGCTTGTGTTGCCTGGGCGCATGCCCGGGCGTGCCGCGCGGCCGTGTCATGGACACTGAATGTGCGGCCGTTGCTGAACCTTTTCAGACTCCTTGCGGTGCGCTTGCCGGAACTATTTTTCAGGCGTAGGGTCAATCGTCCGGGCGACATTTTCGTCGTCCGTACAGCGGAGGACCGGGCCAGTGCAACCGTGGCGCGAACCAGTACCAGACAGCTTCCGGGCAGTAGGCCGGAACGCAGCCAGGGGTTCGGCCGTGCTCCGTCCGGACCTCCATCCCAGAGCGCCCCGTGCCGCAAGGCCGGGGCGTTCGTGTTTCCGCATGTAGGAGGTAGTCATGTTCGAAGGGCAGCCGCAGAGTGAGATCGACGCGTTGATCAAGGTCAACCCCGAGTTCAAGCAGCTCTATCAGCAGCACCAGAAGCTGAACAAGAAATGCATGGATGCGGAACTGGGAGTACTTCCCATCGACGATGTGACCCTGGGGCAGATGAAGCGCGAAAAGCTGCTGGCCAAGCAGAAACTGCTGCGGATCTATGAAGACCGGCTCAACTGAACCTTCCCCACGCTGAAGTCTTTCCGTCGCGGGCAATGGCGGCCTCCTCGTCGGTCGCCATTGCCCGCGCCGCTTGCGCAAAGGCGCGTTGGCAATGATCCAAGAACCGATCGTCGCCTGACTTTCGGGCATATCCATCGGATAATCGGGCTCCGGCCGCCGCGCGGCGCGATCCCAAGCATATCGATGGCAATCCACTCCTCCGTACTCGAACTCATCGGGCGCACGCCGATCGTCAAGGCCCAGCGCCTGGATGCCGGCGTCTGCGAGCTCTACCTCAAGCTCGAAAGCGCCAACCCGGGCGGCTCGATCAAGGACCGCATCGGCCTGTCGATGATCGAAGCGGCGGAGCAGCGTGGCGACCTCAAGCCCGGCGCGACGCTGGTGGAAGGTACTGCCGGCAACACCGGGCTGGGCCTGGCGCTGGTCGCCCAGCAGAAGGGCTACAAGCTGATCCTGGTGGTCCCGGACAAGATGAGCCGGGAGAAGATCTTCAACCTCAAGGCGATGGGCGCCGAGGTGGTGCTGACCCGTTCGGACGTGGCCAAGGGCCACCCCGAGTACTACCAGGACCTGGCCAAGACCATCGCCGAGCGCACCCCGGGCGCCTATTTCGTCAACCAGTTCGGCAACCCGGACAACCCGGCCGCGCACGAGTTCGGCACCGGCCCGGAGATCCTCGAGCAGATGGACGGCGACCTGGACGCCATCGTGTTCGGCTGCGGCAGCTCCGGCACCATGACCGGGCTGTCGCGCGCCTTCGCCCGGCTGTCGCCGAAGACCGAGCTGGTGCTGGCCGACCCGGTCGGTTCGATCCTGGCCGAGTACATCAACCAGGGCACGCTCAACGAGAAGTCGGGTTCGTGGCTGGTGGAAGGCATCGGCGAGGATTTCCTGCCGTCGATCTCCGATTTCAGCCGGGTCGGCAAGGCCTATGCCATCACCGACGCGGAGAGCTTCCATACCGCGCGCGAGCTGCTGGGCAAGGAAGGCATCCTCGGTGGTTCCTCCACCGGCACCCTGCTGGCGGCGGCGTTGAAGTACTGCCGCGAGCAGACCACGCCGAAGAAGGTGCTGGTGCTGGTGTGCGATACCGGCAACAAGTACCTGTCGAAGATGTACAACGACTACTGGATGCTGGACAACGGCTTCCTCGAGCGCCCGCGCTACGACGACCTGCGCGACCTGATCCTGCGCCCGTACAGCCAGCGCGACACCGTGGTGGTCGGCCCCAACGACCTGCTGACCACCGCCTACCAGCGCATGAAGCTGTACGACGTCTCGCAGCTGCCGGTGATGGATGGCGACCGCCTGGTCGGCATCATCGACGAGAGCGACGTGCTGTTGCATGTCTACGGCGACGAGGCGCGGTTCCGCGACCCGGTGGCCATCGCCATGGTCAGCAAGCTCGACCGCCTGGACGTGAAGTCGCCGATCGAGGCGCTGCTGCCGGTATTCGACCGCGGCCAGGTCGCCATCATCATGGACGGCGCCGATTTCCTCGGCCTGATCACCCGCATCGACCTGCTGAACTACCTGCGGCGGCGCGTGCAGTGACCGCCGCGGGCGGAACGGCTGGTTCAGCTCGTCCGCGTAGAATTCCACCCCTCACAAGCCGGAAAGCACCATGACGGATCAGCATCCACGCGACGATGGCGGCGAGCGCAGCCTGTCGCTTGCCACCCTGGCCATCCACGGCGGCCAGTCGCCGGACCCGAGCACCGGCGCGGTGATGCCGCCGATCTACGCGACGTCCACCTATGCGCAGTCCAGCCCTGGCGTGCACCAGGGCTTCGAGTACTCGCGCACCCACAATCCCACCCGCTTCGCCTACGAGCGCTGCGTGGCCGCGCTGGAGGGCGGCAGCCGCGGCTATGCATTCGCCTCGGGCATGGCCGCGACCTCGACGGTGATCGAACTGCTCGACGCCGGCAGCCACGTGGTGGCGATGGACGACATCTACGGCGGCAGCTTCCGCCTGTTCGAGCGCGTGCGCCGGCGCACCGCGGGGTTGGACTTCAGCTTCGTCGACCTGACCGACCCGGCCACGCTGGAGGCGGCGATCACGCCGAAGACGAAGATGGTGTGGATCGAGACCCCCACCAATCCGATGCTGAAGATCGTCGATATCGCCGCGGTCGCGGCCATCGCCAGGCGCCATGGGCTGGTCGTGGTGGTGGACAACACCTTCGCCTCGCCGATGCTGCAGCGCCCGCTGGAGCTGGGCGCGGACATCGTCGTGCACTCGGCGACCAAGTACCTCAACGGCCATTCGGACATGGTCGGCGGCATGGTGGTCGTCGGCGACAACGCCGGACTGGCCGAGCAGATGGCCTTCCTGCAGAACTCGGTCGGCGGCGTGCAGGGCCCGTTCGACAGCTTCCTGGCGCTGCGCGGGCTGAAGACCCTGCCGCTGCGGATGAAGGCGCACTGCGCCAACGCACTGGAGCTGGCGCACTGGCTGCAGACGCATCCGGCCATCGAAAAGGTGATCTACCCTGGATTGCAGTCGCATCCGCAGCACGCGCTCGCGAGCCGGCAGATGAGCGGCTACGGCGGCATCGTGTCCATCGTGCTCAAGGGCGGCTTCGAGGCCGCCAGGCGCTTCTGCGAACGCACGCAGCTGTTCACCCTGGCCGAATCCCTCGGTGGCGTGGAAAGCCTGGTCAACCACCCGGCGGTGATGACCCATGCCTCGATTCCGCCGGTCCGCCGCCAGCAACTGGGCATCAGCGATGCGCTGGTGCGCCTGAGCGTCGGCGTGGAGGATGTCGGCGACCTGCGCGCGGACCTGGAAGCCGCCCTTGCGGCCTAGGTAACCACGACATTGCCGGAAAAGGAAAAGGGGCTCGCAGGAGCCCCTTTTCATGTCCGGGCGGCGCTTCGGCCACGGATTACTGCTGGACTTCGCTCAATGCCTTGCAGGTGATCAGCACCTTCTCCTGGCTGGCTTCGGCCAACGTCTTCCAGTAGAACGGGCAGGCGAGAAGATTGTCCGGCGTCGACGTCTTGGAGGACGTGACGTTGACGGTCAGCTGTACCTCGCCGACGATGAATTCCAGGCGCGACTTGTCGATCACGTCGTCCTGGAAGGTAATCGAGCCGGCGCCATCCAGGGTCTGCTTGTTCTCGCCGAGCTTGATCATGCCGGACGCATCCGCCATTTTCTGGGCCTGCTCGGAGGCGCTCGGGTCACCCGAGTAGGTCGCCACCACCAGTACCTTCTCTGATTTGGCCTTGAGCGCGGCTTCGGCCTGCGGGCTCAGGGTGACCTGCACGTTCACCGGGGCGATGGTGGCCTTGGGGACCAGTTTTTCGGCTTCGGCTTCCGAGGTCGGGGCGGGGGTTTCGGTTGCCGGGGTTTCCGGCTCTTCCTCGCGACGGGCGCAGCCGGTCACCACCAGGGCTGCGATAAGGGCGGCTGTGAAAGTCTTCTTGTTCATGGCTGGGATGCCGTGGGTTGTGGGGAAGTGGTGTTCTGGGGCGGTGGCAATACAGCGGGAGCGGGGGGCGCAGCGGGAGCTGGCGACGGGGTCCTGGGAGCCTGCTCCAGGTCCAGGTATTGCAGGCGATCGATGATGGCCTGGCTCACCGCCGTGGCCTGGTCGTCGTTCTCGACGATGTAGGGAACGATGACCAGCACCAGTTCCTTCTTTTCCGTCACCTTCTTCCTGCTCTTGAACAGGTTGCCAAGCAGCGGGATGTCCTTGACCAGGGGCACGCCGGTGTTGCCGTCGCTGTCGTCGCTGCTCATCAGTCCGCCCATGACCACCGTCTGGCCGTCCTTGAGCGTCAACGACGTGTTGATCACCCGGTTCCGGATCGTGGGCGAAGCCGCCGAGGCCGCGGTGGACTGCGAGGGGGCTTCGTCGCTGGCCTTGCTCACTTCCTGGGTGAGGTCGATGTCGACGCGGTTGTCCGAATAGACCGTGGGCTTGATCTTCAGCAGGACACCGGTCTTGCGGTACTGGATCGACTGGAGCAGGTTGCTGCTGCCACCGGTCTGCTGTCCGGACGTCGTGGTCATGGAGACGGTCGGAATCTCGTCGCCGACATCCATAGACGCCTCGCTGCCGCTCTTCACCAGCAGGCGCGGGGTGGACAGGATGTTGACCCGGCTGTCCTGCGCCATGGCCTTGAGCATGACCCGGTTCTGGCCGGCCACGTCCAGCAGCCAGGTCAGCCCGGTGCCCACCGACGGCGCGCTGGTCCCGCCCGATCCGGCGCCGGACCAGATGCTTCCGTCGAACCGCCCGAAACCGTGGGTGGCAAACCAGTTGAAGCCCACGTCGGTCGTGTTGCTCAAGGTGATTTCGGCGATCGTCACCTCGATCATCACCTGGCGCGGGGCCTTGTCCATCTGCCGCACCAGGGTCAGCATACGTTCCCACTGCGCCGGCTCGCCCTGGAAGATGAGGGCGTTGCGCGGTTCATCCACCTGCAGCGAGCCCGTGCTCTGGGC
>JBARXT010000286.1:0-1861 GCA_049647485.1 Xanthobacteraceae bacterium | reverse complement strand
AGTCGATGTGGTGCTCCTCGTCCTTCATCAGGCCGATGAACAACTCACGCGATACGTAGTCCTTGACCTTGTCGCAATGCGCCGCGGCTTCCTCATAAAGCTTGCGCGCGCTGATTTCCGCCGCCAGGTCGCATTCCAGCACTTCCTTGATGTCCTGGCCGATCCGCAGCGGATCGAGCACCTGCATGTTGGGGAAGCCTTCGAGGAACAGGATCCTGTCGGTGAAACGATCGGCATGATTCATTTCTTCGATGGATTCCTTGCGCCACTGCTTGGCGAGATCCTTCAGGCCCCAGTTGTCGAGCAGCCGATAATGCAGCCAATATTGGCTGATCGCGGTCAATTCGCTCCGCAATCCCTTGTTGAGATAATCGATGACCTTGGCATCGCCCTTCATGATCAAGCTCCTTGCCGCAAACTGCGATCCTGCAATCTAATTTAGAACGTTTCTAAATGATATTTGCGGCGGGAGCAAGCGCGATGACGGAGTATCACAGGCGCAACGTGTCGCACCACCCTGGAGCCGGTGGGGCAGCCCTGCAATCACTGGTATTCTCGGGGATAATCAGGAAGTTAGGGCGACAGGCCCATGATCGGCGGATAGCGCCGCAGCCGTTTCGACGCCCGGATCGATCTCATGCGCATGGCTGTGCGGGCAGCCGGAACAGCACGCCGTGGCACAGGTTTGGCTCAAAGCCTCCGTCAGGGCACCGGTCAGCGCTTCGGTCATGATCTGCTTGATGGTGCGTGCGCAGCGACCGCATTCGGCGGAACAGCCGAGACAGCCATAGACCTGCTTGGCCGTGCGCGGGGTATCCGACGCAGCGGTCACGGCAGCACGAACATCGTGGTCGCTCAGCACGTTACAGGAACAAACAATCATGACAGGAAAGTAGCCCGGTGATCGATGCTTCTTGGATATGCATCCGGCCCGCCAGAAGCAAAAGGAAAAGCGCCAATTTGCAGCTATTCCAAACTGTCTCTCCGGAGTCGTCCGAACTAATCTGGAACGATTCTAAATTTATTCCCGAACCCCCTTGCCGGACGCGACGACCTACCGCCATGGATCGGTAGCCGCAGCGGCCCGCTGGCCCATGGAATGCGGCCGCATTTCCGGTCTTTGATGGCAGGATTCAGCGTGCTCGTTCATTGAACGTTCAAACGAAGTATGGAAGTTTTTGAGCGACAGATCGCACTTCCTGTCCAGAGGTTTCGAGAGAAAGGTAAAGCCATGAAGAAAGCACTGATGGCCGTTGCAACTGCCGCCACGCTTGCCGTTGCGGTTCTGGCGACGCCGCAAACCGCCGAAGCACGCGGCGGCCGCATCGCGGCTGGCGTTGCCGCGGGTGTCATCGGCGGCGCCCTGCTCGGCGGCGCGCTGGCCGGACCGGGTTACTACGGTCACGGACCGGGCTACTACGGACCTGGCTACGGCTACTACGGCGGACCGGCCTATGTCGGCGCGCCCTGCTACTGGCAGCGCCAGCGCTTCTGGGACGGCTACGGCTGGCGCGTTCGTCGCGTCCGCGTTTGCGGCTGACGTTGCATAGCTGCCGCAACACACTTTAAACGCCTGAACATTAAAATCGCTCCGGATGGTGTTACAGCCATCCGGAGCGATTTGTTTTGGCGTAAATTGGCCACCATTGCAGCCGAGTGAGTCGGCGTGTTGACCCGCGACGATGATCCGACGGTCCGCACCGGAGCCCCAAGAACCTGCATAAGAACCCGAGTTTTAGTTTCGACCGGACCTCGACCGTTCTCGCTTCAAACCAGCGCTGCCCATAGGCGCTTCCTTCCAGGAGTTACCCCGATCATGAAGACGACATTCACAGCCTTGCTGGCCGTGGCCACCGTGGCC
>JBARXT010000285.1:0-7851 GCA_049647485.1 Xanthobacteraceae bacterium | reverse complement strand
TCGGTAGCGTTCGACCAGCGACGCCCCGAACGCCGTCAGCGTCGCGCCGCCGCCGTGCTTGCCGCCGGTCTGGCGCGCGACCGCGGCCTGGCCGCACATCCTGTTGATGTCATCCACCAGGTCCCAGGCCCGCTTGTAGGACATATCCATGGCGCGGCCGGCGGCGGAGATCGAACCGCATGCGGCGATGCTTTCCAGCAACTGGATCTTGCCCGGACCCAGCCGGCTGTCGTCATCGAAATCGATGCGAACGCTGAGCGAGGGCAACGGCTTTGCAGCCGATAGCTTGGCGGCGGATTTAGGCATCTCGGTCACACATGAGGTTGCCCGGCATCGTGGCGAACATGTTTCGAACGTCCTGATCCTCAAATCCGCCCCGCCGCGCGAAACGACATACAATCAGACCGTGGGAAGATTACCCGGCGAGCCCGACAAAACAACCACGATGTTACTGCGTCGTCCAAGTTGCTGCGTTGTCCAGGTGCGCGGAGATTGTATAGTCGATCCGCAATCGACAACATCTTTCCTCAACGGCTGGCGCGCGCACCGAACTGGCGAACGGCGTTCGATGCCGGCCTCTCAGGTGGAGCATCCATGACCAACCGGCAACGCCGCGCGATGGTTTTGCGGCACGTGGCTTTTGAGGATCCCGGCCTGCTCGCGCCGGCGCTCGCACGCCGCGGATGGGATGTCGACATCCTCGAGGCCTCAACTGCCGATCTCACGCAGCAAAGGATCGCTGACGCCGACCTCCTCGTCGTGCTGGGCGGCCCGATCGGCATCGGCGACATCGGAGACTATCCGTTTCTCGTGCAGGAGATCGCGCTGCTGGAAAATCGGCTCGCCGCCAACCGGCCGACGCTCGGCATCTGCCTCGGCAGCCAGTTGATGGCGGCGGCACTCGGCGCCCGCGTCTATGCCGGTCCCGCCAAGGAGATCGGCTGGGCGCCGCTGCAACTGACCGACGACGGCATGACATCCTGCCTCGCCCCGCTCGGCGAGCCGGATGCGACGGTGCTGCACTGGCATGGCGACACTTTCGACCTGCCGGCAGGCGCGACGCGGCTGGCCTCCACCGGACTTTACGCGAATCAGGCTTTCGCGTTCGGCCCCAACGCGCTCGCGCTGCAATTCCACATCGAGGCCGATCCGGCGCGACTGGAGGAATGGTATGTGGGCCACACGGTCGAACTCGGCGCGGCGAAAATCTCAATCCCGGCCCTTCGCACTGCAACAGCTCGCGTCGCGGTGCGCATTCCAGCACAGGCGGAACGCATTTTCGCCCGTTGGCTGCGCGAACTCACGTAAATCGGCGCAAATTCAAGCCCGAATTCAAGCCCAAGTTCAAGCCTTTGTCATGATGACGCACTTCCGTGCGGAGAACGCGGGCGTATTTCCGCGTGCGTGGCGGGCTCGCGCCCCCTGATCGGTGTTTTAGCAATCCGACGTGCTTCCCTCACGCGCTCGCTGTGCCATATTGCGACCGACGAATGCGTTTCTCGAACCCGATGAAAGCACCATGGCGCAAGGCTCCGCATCCCGCAGCTCCCTCGAACTCGAACTGACCAAGCTGTCGTCGCCACGCATCTTTCTGGTGCGCATGATGGTGTTTCTGGTGCTGTGCGCGCTGGTCGCGGTGGTGCTGTACAAGCAGATCATGACGGCGTTCATGGCCAATCCCGGCCTCAACGCCCTCATCCTCGCCGTGCTGCTGATCGGCACCATCCTGTCGTTCCGGCAAGTGATCCGGCTTTATCCGGAAGTCGCGTGGGTCAACAACTTCCGCATCGCCGATCCGGGCCTCGCGCTCGACCGCCGGCCGGTGCTGCTGGCGCCGATGGCCGCCATCCTCGGCCGCGAACGCACCGGGCGAATGTCGATCTCGCAGCAGACCATGCGGCATCTGCTCGACTCGATCGCGACGCGTCTCGACGAGGCGCGCGACATCTCGCGCTACATGACCGGCCTTCTGGTGTTCCTCGGCCTGCTCGGCACCTTCTGGGGCCTGATCGAAACCGTCAGCTCGGTGAGCCATATCATCGACGGCTTGAAGGTCGGCGGCGATTCCGGATCGATGTTCGATACGCTCAAAGAGGGCCTTGCCGCGCCGCTGGGCGGCATGGGCATTTCGTTCTCGTCGTCGCTGTTCGGCCTCGCCGGCTCACTGATCCTCGGCTTCCTCGACCTGCAATCCAGTCAGGCGCAGAACCGCTTCTATACCGACCTCGAAGACTGGCTGGCCTCCACTGTGCGGGAATTTACCGGCGAGAGCGGCCCCGCGCCCACCGGCGGCAACGAGATGCAGGCCGCGGTCGAGCGGCTGCGTTCGACCGTCGAGGAGATGGGCGCGGGACGCGGCACCACCGCGGCAATGGCGAACCTCGCCGACGCCATTCAGGGACTGGTGCAGCACATGCGCGGCGAACAACAGATGATCCGCGAATGGGCCGACGGTCAGGGCGAGCAGAATCGTGAGATCAAGAAGTTGCTGGAGCGGATTGCGGCGCAACCCGAAAGGCATCTGAGCGGAGATCTGTGATGGCGCTGATCCGCCGCCGCACCGATTCCGGCTTCAACTACTGGCCGGGCTTCGTCGACGCGCTGTCGACGCTGGTGCTCGCCATCGTGTTCCTGCTGTCGGTGTTTCTCGTCGTGCAGTTCTATCTGTCGCAGGAAGTCTCCGGCAAGGACAAGGCACTGGAACTGCTCAACGCCAAGATCGCGCAGCTCAACGAACTGCTCTCGTTGGAAAAGGTCGCGCAACTCGACCTCACCGATCAGCTCGCGCAGACCCGCGCAGGCCTTGCCACCGCCGAAGCCGAGCGCGACCGCGCCAAGGGCCTTTACGAAGGACTCGCGGGCGCGGGCAACGACGCCGCAGGCCGCGCCAACGAATTGAACAAGGCGCTGGATTCCGAGAAGCAACTGTCGGCGCGCGCGCTGGCGCAGGTCGAGGTGCTGAACCAGCAGATCAGCGCGTTACGGCGCCAACTCGCCGCGCTCGAGGCCGCGCTCGATGCGTCGGAGAAGCGCGACAAGGAATCGCAGACCCGCATCACCGATCTCGGTCAGCGACTCAACGTGGCACTGGCGCAGCGGGTGCAGGAACTGTCGCGCTACCGTTCTGAATTCTTCGGACGGCTGCGTGCCATTCTCGGCAACCGGCCCGATATCCGCGTGGTCGGCGATCGCTTCGTGTTCCAGTCCGAGGTGTTCTTCGACACCGGACAGGCGGTGCTGCTGCCGGAAGGCAGGGCCGAACTCGACAAGCTCGCGGACGCGCTGAAGGACCTCGACAAGAAGATCCCGAGCGAAATCGCCTGGGTGCTGCGCGTCGACGGCCACACCGACGTGCGACCGATCTCCAGCCCGCAGTTCAAGTCGAACTGGGAACTGTCGGCCGCACGCGCGATCTCGGTGGTGCAGTATCTGGCGTCGCTCGGGGTGCCGCCGCAGCGCCTCGTCGCCGCCGGCTTCGCGGAATTCCAGCCGCTCGATACCGCCGCGACCGAAGAAGCCTACAAGCGCAACCGCCGTATCGAGTTGAAGCTGACGGAACGTTAGGACTTGAAACAGTGACGGCGGCCCGGTCAGCGACTTGTCAGCGGCGCACATTTCCTTCGTTCCCACCCCCCTTGTGGAGGAGGGTTAGGGAGGGGGGGCGCTGCGAGGCACGCACTGGCATTCGATCGTACCCCCCTCTCCACCTCTCCCCCACAAGGGGGGAGAGAGCAGGCCATCGCCGCAGCAGCGCCGAATATAATGTCTACACATCATCGGCGCAGACTGAACAGCGGTCCGACTCACGATGAGCGATCAATTTGTCCTTCGCCCCTATCGCGAAAGCGACGAGGATGCCGCCATCGAACTGTGGCAGCGGACATGGCAACTGGCCTATCCGTCGATCGACTTCGCCGCGCGCGTTCAATGGTGGCGCGAGCGCTGGCGCAACGAACTCATCCCCGCTGCACAGATTGTCATCGCCGAACAGAACGACGCGCTGCAAGGCTTCGTCACCATCGACGCAAAGGGCTATCTGGATCAGCTTGTGGTCGCGCCCAAGCAATGGGGCTCGCCGCTTGCCACTGCGCTGGTGGACGAAGCCAAGCGGTTGTCGCCCACCGGCGTGACGCTGCTCGTCAACAAGGATAACGCCCGCGCCATCCGCTTCTACGAGCGCAACGGCTTCGCTCATGCCGGCGAGGATGTGAATCCGACGTCGGGCCGTGCGGTGTTGCGGATGGAATGGAATCCTTGATCTTTCCCTCTCCCCTTGCGGGAGAGGAAAAGCGGCTACGCCCCTTCGAACTGCAACCGCGCCAAGCGCGCATACAATCCATTGGCCGCGACCAGCGAGGCGTGGGTACCCTGCTCGACGATGCAGCCCTGATCCATCACCAGAATGCGGTCGCATGACAGCACCGTGGCGAGCCGATGCGCGATCACCAGCGTGGTGCGGTGGCGCATCAGTTCTTCCAGCGCAGTCTGCACCAGCGTCTCGGATTCGGCATCGAGCGACGAGGTCGCTTCATCCAGTAGCAGCAGCGGCGCATCGCGCAGGATGGCGCGCGCGATCGCGATGCGTTGGCGCTGGCCGCCGGACAGCATTACGCCGCGTTCGCCGAGCGGCGTATCGAAACCGTCTGGCAGCCGCCTGATAAATTCGCTGGCGTGGGCGAGGTCGGCGGCGCGTTCGACTTCGGCATCGCTGGCATCGAGGCGGCCGAAGCGGATGTTGTCGCGCGCGCTCGCCGCGAACACCACGGACTCCTGCGGCACCAGCGCGATGCGCTGTCGCACCGCCTGTGGCGACACCGATTTGATCGGCACGCCGTCATAGGAAATTTCGCCGGAGACCGGATCGTAGAACCGCAGCAGCAGGTGAAACAGCGTGCTCTTGCCGGCGCCGGACGGACCGACGATGGCAACCTTCTCGCCGGCGCGCACCGAAAACGAAATGCCGTCGACGACATTGGCCCGCGGCCGCGTCGGATAAGCGAAGCGCACGTTGTCGAACGCCACGTCGCCGCGTGCGGGCTCCGGCAGCAGCCGCGCCACCGGCGGCGCGACGATGGCCGGTTTGACATTGAGGATTTCGAACAATCGCTCGGCCGCGCCGGACGCCGACGACACCTCGCCCCACACTTCGCTGAGTTGTCCCAGCCCCGCCGCCGCGAACGCGGCATAGAGCACGAACTGACCGAGCCGGCCGGGGCTGATGTCACCCACCAGCACGTCGTGCGAGCCGACCCACAGGATCATCACCACACTGGCGAATACAATGAAGATCACGATGGCGGTCAGTGTCGCGCGCGCCTGCGTCGAACGTCGCGCCGCCTCATACGCGGTTTCGACCTCGCCGCTGAACCGCGTCGAAGCCAACCGCTCGTTGGTGAAGGCCTGCACGGTACGGATCGCGTTGACCAGTTCGGACGCGTAGGCGGTTGCCTCCGCCAGCGTATCCTGCGCGTTGCGCGACAGCCGCCGCACCCAGCGGCCGAACGCCACCAGCGGCAGCACGATCAGCGGGATCGCCGCCAGCACGAAGCCTGACAGGCGGGGACTGGTGACCACCATCATCGACGCCGCGCCGACGAACAGCACGAAGTTACGCAGCGCGATCGACACCGACGAGCCCACCGCCGATTTGATCTGCGTGGTGTCGGCGGTGAGCCGCGAGATCAGTTCGCCACTGCGCGCGGAATCGAAAAAGCGCGGCGATAGCGAGGTGAGATGCGCGAACACGTCGCCGCGCAGATCGGCGACGATGCGGTCGCCCAGCGTCGTCACCAGATAAAAGCGCAGCGCGCTGGCGCCAGCCAGCACCGCGACCACCGCGAGCATCACGCTGAAGTAGCTGTTGATCATTGCGATGCCTTCGGGGCTGAAACCGAAGTCGATCATGCGGCGCACCGCGATCGGCACCACGAGAGTCGTCAGCGCGGCAACCACCAGCGCCACCAGCGCGAGGAAAGCGCGGCCGCGATAACGCCCGACATAGGGCGCCAGCGCCAGCAGGGGACGCAGCCCTCTGCGCCGATCGTCGGCCGATGATTCCACGTCGGCCTGGGCGTGCTCCACGAAGTCCGCCTCGGCGACCGTTTCCGCCGACGTCGAGTCGAGCGGCAGCGCCACCGCCGTCCCCGGCCCTTGATCGTTCCGCCGCAATACCGGGCTCATTTCGCCTCGCAGTCCCCAGCCACACGCCTTTATAATAGCTCCAGATAGGCCGAGCGGGGTCTGCTGGCAAATCGGTGCGGGCGCTTGTCTCGGCACCCCGTCTGCGTTATAGAGCGCCGCAAATCCCGTACTTTGATCAATCGCAATGAAGGCGCCGGGCGCGCCAGAGGTATGCCATGAAAGCCGAAATTCACCCGGATTATCATAACATTACGGTCGTTATGACCGACGGGACCGAATACCAGACGCGCTCCACCTGGGGCAAGGAAGGCGACAAGATGAACCTCGACATCGACCCGAAGTCGCACCCGGCCTGGACCGGCGGCACCCAGCAGCTGCTCGACCGCGGCGGCCGCGTCTCGCGCTTCCAGAAGAAATTCTCGGGCTTCCTCAAGAAGGACTGAGACCTTCGCCTCGCCGCCCGCTGACGCTGGGCTGGCACCCGTGACACAACAACCCGTGACACAACAAAAAGGCCCCGGTGCGAACCGGGGCCTTTTTGCATGGAACCATGGAAGCTGGCGTTAGATGATTTCTGAGTTGGATTGAATCCACTCCAGTCTCGTCATTCCGGGACGCGAGCCCTTGCGAGCGAGCCCGGAATCCATAACCACCACCGGGCATATGGATTCCGGGCCTGCGCGTTAAGAACGCGCATCCCGGAATGACGATGGTGTTTTGTGTTAAGCGTCGATCCAACCGGAAAAATCTAGCCGGTCTGGCGCTCGAAGGCCGCGCGCAGCCGGTTGAGTTGCGGCGCCAGCGGATTGCCGATGGTCGTGGGGGGCTCCGTCAGCGGCGAATGGATGCTGGCATCGAGACGGCGAACCTTGCCCTGCAAGGTGACCGAGCGCGCGATCAGGTCCTGCAACTGCTGCGGCAGCTTGACCAGCATGTCGTCCGCGCCGGGCTCCGCTGCGGTGAGTTTCACTTTGGTCTTTTCGCGGTTGGCCTGCGTCAGCGACATCTCGCCTTCTTTCACGGCGCGATGCAGCAGCAGCCAGGAGGCAAGCTGCATCAGCCGCGTCGTCAGTCGCATGCTTTCGGTAGCGTAAGTCAGGCCGACAGGGCGATCGAGCGCCTTGGCCTCGAGGCGGCCGGGGCCGTCGAGATAGGCGGCGGTTTCCTCGACCAGATCCATGCCTTCACGGAACAAGGTGCCGAACGCCGCGGAATTGGTCAGGCGCTCGCTGAACTGGACGAGACCCGCTTCGCTTTGGGAACGATCCGACATCGCTTAACGCCTCACGCTACTGATTACATTCATCGTGCCGCTCCGCTGCCGTTGGAATGTCAGGTCGTTCGCCACCCTCGCTGCTTAACGTGCCGGGGCGATTCGTTCTGTCACTTCACCGGTGTCTCACCGAATGATCCAACGCGTGGTCGGCTTATAGTGAACAAATCATTACTCCCGGCGGGGCGGGAGTCCAGCCACCGCGCAAGCAATCGGGAAATATGGTTTCCAACCGGGCGGACATGGAACTTGCAGCGGTTGACGCAAAAAAAAGCCGCCGAAGACCGGCGGCTTGAAGTGGTTTAACAGGGAGGCGTCAAACAGAGTGGACAGGAGCCACTCGGTGTCCAAACGAGGACAATCTCAGTCATAATCCAGAAGCCTTAACCGATCGTAAATGAATCAATTTGTTTAGGGTTCGTTTGCCATGTCGGCCA
>JBARXT010000284.1:0-19879 GCA_049647485.1 Xanthobacteraceae bacterium | reverse complement strand
GACAGTGACCATCGCCCATACGACGCTGACGATGTGCTTCGTCGCGGTGATCGTGCAATCGCGGCTGGGCAGCGTCGATCGCAGCCTCGAGGAGGCGGCAATGGATCTCGGCTGCAACCCTGTGAGGGCGTTCATCGCGGTGACGCTGCCGTTGATCGCACCGGCCATCGCCGCGGGCTGGATGCTTGCCTTCACGCTGTCGCTGGACGATCTGGTGATCGCCAGTTTCACCACGGGGCCGGGTTCGGCGACCTTGCCGATCCGGATTTATTCCGAGGTGCGGCTCGGTGTGAAGCCGGAAATCAATGCGATCTGCGCGTTGATCATCGGCGCCGTTACGCTGGCCATCGTGACGGCGTCGCTGGCGACCAAGCTCTCCAGCCGGCGGGGCGGTAACGCCGCGCCGATGTAGATCTTGAACGCGGCGGATTTTCAGTCCGACTTCGCCGGAGCTTCGACGCCGGCTTCCGTTGCCGGCGGCGTGGCCGCGACCGGCGCGGGCTTCTGCCCGGTGATGCGCTCCAGAACCGAACGGACGGCGTCGCGCGTCCGGCGAT
Organism: Xanthobacteraceae bacterium; assembly: GCA_049647485.1. Lineage (GTDB taxonomy): Bacteria > Pseudomonadota > Alphaproteobacteria > Rhizobiales > Xanthobacteraceae > 62-47. Next base: position 19,322 of record JBARXT010000284.1, on the reverse strand, counting down.
CCTTCACGGCATCGAGCAGCGGGGCCGAGGCCGGCGAGCGGCGGATCAGGCTGACCGGATCGGGGAAAATCAGCGGGTCGTCCCACGGACCTTGCACCACGAACGGCAGTTCGAATTTCGGCGCATCGGCCGACGTCGAAACCAGGCTCGCAACACCTTTGAGATCGTATTCACGCAACGGCACCGACGCGGTGCCGGTCAGGGTCAGATTGGCATTCGGGCCGTTGATCTGGATGTCGTCGGCGGTCGCAATGCCGTCATTGAATCGAACCGCGATCTTCAGGGTTTCGAACGGCGTCTGGCCACTGCGGAAGTGACCGCCGGATAGTGGTCGCCGTTCCAGCCGTTTCAAAAGCTGCTCGACGTTGAAGCCGCTGATGGCGCCGTCGTGTCCGATCAGCGTGGCGGTCCCGGCCAGCGTCTGCGCCAGTCCGAACGGGCTCGAACCTGTCGCGCCGAGAACGACGGTGAGGTTGCCGCGCCCGGAGAGCCTGCCGGTGCCGAACAGTTCGCTGGCGCAGCTTTGCAGGTCGACATCCACCAGTTGAAACTGCGCCTTGATGTCGGCGGCGATATCGTCACGCGAGACGCCGAACGAGCCCTTGGCGATGCCGCCGAAGATCTGCGCTTCCGCGACGCTGAGCGCCAGCGAACCGTTGCGCAGATTGGCGCCGAGCGCCGTGCGGCCGAGCCGGGTGGATCCGACGGTCAGTTTCGCGGCGGACAGGCGGATGTCGAGATCGGTGGCCGAGAGTGCGCTCAAGTCGAACAGTTGACGGTTCCAGTCGCGCGCGCCGGTGGCGAGCAGCCGGAACGTACTCACGTAAGGGGTGAAATCGAGTGCGCCCGCGGCGAGCGTGGCCTGCAGGGTCTGGCGTCCGATATTGCTGTAGGTCATGACGCCTTCGGCGGCGTTGCCGTCGAGTTCGACATTGACGTTGGTGAGCGCCAGCGATGGACCGACGAGATTGGCGCGCGCTTTCAGCGCGAACCGCCCGAAGCCGCCGCGGCCCGGCGGTGCCTGCCCGAACCAGCGCAGTGTATTGCGCAGCGAACTGCTGTCCGCCGTCAGCGTGCCGTCCATCATCAGGCTGGTCTTGTTGGCGACGGCGCCGTCGAATGCGAGTTTCAAGGCCGGCGCCGCAACGCGAATCTTCAGTCCCGAGCGCTCGCCGGCGAGGGCCGCGAGGAAGTCGTTGACGCTGATGCTGCCGTCGACGCGCGCGCCGCGCCAGTCGAATTGTCCGGTGGCGGCAAATGAGCGTGAGATCGAAGGCCACGCCAGCGACAGATTGATGTCCTGGACGGTTTCGACGTTTTTGGCCGCATCGGTATAGGTCAGGCTGCCGTCCTGGATGCGAATTTCGGAGAACGACAGCGGACTTTCAGCGTCCGGCTTGAGCGTGCGGGTCAGGGTATCGATGAACGGCGTCCAGTTGCTGCTGCCGTCGGTGTCCCGCACCACCCGGATGCGCGGCCGCGCCAGGATGACGTCGGCGATCTGGAAGCGTTGCATCAGCAATGGCAGCAGCCGCAGATTGGCCACCAGGGTATCGACGTTGAGAGCCGCGTCCGTCGCCCCGTCGCCCTTCAAGCCGACGTCATGAAAGACCACGCGGCTCTGCGGAAAGACCGTGACGTCGATCCCGCCGTTGACCACCAGATCGAGGCCGGTGACGGCCCCGATTTGGGCTTCCACGGCCTGACGCAGCGCATCCCGGTCGAGCAACAAGGAAATGCTGGCCAGGCCGGCCAGCACAACGCCGAGGATTGCCACAATCGGCAACCCCAGGCGCTTCATTCCTTGGGCGATGGTCAATGGCTTACTCGGGTCGGTTGAAGTTTGAGGGTGGCGCTGGTCTCTCCGGGCCACGATCCGCCGCAACTTGATGGGTTTTCTTGACGCTTTCAAGGCCGCCGCCAGCGCCGGCTGCGCCAATTGACGTCCCGCGGCCATTTCGCCTAATACAACTTAGATTTGGCGTTCTCCACCCCGGCACGCCCAATTTCCGCGTCTTTTCCTCGATCAGGTCGTATCCCCATGAACAAGGTTTATCCCGACGCCAAATCGGCACTCGATGGCATTCTCAAAGACGGCATGATGGTGATGTCCGGCGGCTTCGGCCTGTGCGGTATCGCCGAGACGCTGTCAGATGCCCTGCGCGAATCCGGCGTCAAGGATCTGACCGTGGTGTCCAACAATGCCGGTGTCGACGGCATCGGGCTCAGCCGCCTCCTGGAAACGCGCCAGATCAAGAAGATGATCTCGTCCTATGTTGGCGAGAACAAGCTGTTCGCGCAGCAGTTTCTCGCCGGCGAACTGGAACTCGAATTCGCGCCGCAAGGCACGCTGGCCGAGCGCATTCGCGCCGGCGGCGCGGGCATTCCGGCGTTCTATACCAAGACCGGCGTCGGCACGCTGATCGCCGAAGGCAAGGAAGTGAAGGAATTCGACGGCCAGAAGTATCTGATGGAGCGGGGGCTGTTCGGCGATCTGGCCATCGTCCATGCCTGGAAGGGCGATACTGCGGGCAATCTGGTGTACCGCAAGACGGCGCGTAACTTTAACCCGATGATGGCGACTGCCGCCAGGATCACCGTGGCCGAAGTCGAGCATCTGGTGCCGGCGGGCGAAATCGACCCCGACCATATCCATACGCCGGGCATTTTCGTTCAGCGCATCATCGAGGTGGGCACCGACAAGAAGCGCATCGAACAGCGCACCCTGCGCAAGCGCCCCGCGTAACGGTTCAGGATTGTAGGAGAGAGCGATGGCATGGACCCGCGAACAGATGGCCGCCCGCGCAGCGAAGGAATTGCGCGACGGCTTCTATGTCAATCTCGGCATCGGCATCCCGACGCTGGTTTCGAATTTCATTCCGGACGGCGTCGACGTCTCGTTGCAGAGCGAGAACGGCATGCTCGGCATGGGGCCGTTTCCGTATGAGGGCGACGAAGACCCCGACCTGATCAATGCCGGCAAGCAGACCGTGACCGAACTGCCGGACACCAGCTATTTCTCCAGCGCCGATTCCTTCGGCATGGTGCGCGGCGGCCATATCGACCTGTCGATCCTCGGCGCAATGCAGGTGGCGCAGAACGGCGATCTCGCCAACTGGATGATCCCGGGCAAGATGGTCAAGGGCATGGGCGGCGCGATGGACCTCGTCGCCGGCGTCAAGCGGGTCGTCGTGGTGATGGAGCACGTCGCCAAGGACGGCTCGAAGCTGTTGAAGAAATGCAACCTGCCGCTGACCGGCGAGCGCGTGGTGGACATGGTGGTCACCGATCTCGCGGTGTTCACCATCGACAAGCATGGCAACGACGGCATGGCGCTGATCGAACTGGCCGATGGCGTTACCCTCGACGAGGTGAAGTCGAAGACCGAAGCCGACTTCCGCGTCGCGCTGAAGAACGCCTGAGCGTTGTCCAAGCGCTGATAAAGATTTCGACGGCCGGGGAATCCCGGCCGTTTTTCATTGGATGATGAGTTACGCCGGGCCGCTGGGCAGATCGGAAAACCGCGTCAGCCAGGCAACCGGGCCGATGCTCGCGGCGACGATGAGCAAGGCCGCGAGCGCACCGTCCTCGAAACTGCCGCGACTGGCATATTGATAGATCGACGTCGCCAGCGTCTCGACATTCAGCGGCCGTAGCAACAGCGTCGCAGGCAACTCCTTCAGGCAATCGACGAATACGACGATAGCGGCGCCGACCATCGCAGGCCGCAGCAGCGGCAGGTGGATGCGCCGCATCGATGTCATTCGGCCGGCGCCGGCGGCGTCGGCGCTGTCGTCATAGTCACGTGGGATGCGTTCCGCGCCAGCCTTGAGAAGCCCGACCGGGACCGCCAGAAAGCGGATCACATAGGCGAGCACCAGCGCGGCCCCCGACCCGACGATCAGCAGCCCCGGCGCGGGCAGTGCGAGCCACCGCGCCAGCGCGTTGAGCCCGTTGTCGATTGCCAGCACCGGAATCAGCAGGCCGATCGCCAGCACCAGTCCGGGCAGGGCATAGCCGGCCTGCGCGACGTTGATCATCGCCGCGCGCGGCGCGCTGGAATGCCAGCGGTGCGCCAGAATGGCCGCGAGCCCGAGCAGCAGTGAGACCAGTGTTGCCAGTGCGGCGTAGACGACCGTGCTGACGACATGCTGCATCAGAGCGTCGTCGGCCGCGGTCAGCAATCCGCGCTTGATGGTCTCGAAGATCAGAAACAGCAGAGGAATGACAAAGCCGAACACCACCGGCGCGAGGCAGGCGCCAAAGGCAGACCAGGCCTTGATGCCGGAGAGGTGGATGCGGGTTGTGTGCTGCGGGTTCTCCGCCGAAAATTCGACCGAGACGTTGCGCCGGCCGTAGCGTTCGATGGCGATCAGCAACGCGACCACCGCAAGCATCAGGCAGGATATTTGCGCCGCCCCGGCGAGGCTGCCGCGATTGAGCCACGTGGTGAAGACGGCAACCGTCAAGGTCTGGACACCGAGGTATTCGCTGGCGCCGATATCGTTCAGCGTTTCGAGGCAGACCAGCGCAAGCCCCAGGGCAAGCGCGGGCCGCGCCATCGGCAACGCGACAAGCCAGAAAATCTGCCAACGCCGGGCGCCGAGCGTTTTCGCCGCCTCGATGAATTCGGCCGAGTGGTACTGCAACGCCGTTCGCGCCGAGAGGTAGACGTAAGGATACAGCACGACGCCAATCAGCAGTATGGCGCCGGGCAGCGAGCGCAGGTTCGGCAGCCATCCGACGCTGTCCTGCGGCGGGAGCCATAATTGCAGGACACGATGTGCCGCGCCGAGCGGTTCGAACAGATCGACATAGACGTACGCGACGATATAGGTCGGGATCGCGAGCGGCAACGGCATCAGCCAAAGCAGCGCGCGGCGGCCGATAAAATCATAGCACGAGACAAGCCATGCGGTGCCAGCGCCGAGGATCAGCGCGACGGTGCCAACCCCGGCCATCAGCGCTGCGGTATCCTGGATCGCGCGCGGCAGCACGTAGTGAAACAGATGCGGCCAGAGATCGTCGGATGGCGCGAGCGCCAGCATCGCAATGCTCAGCACCGGTGTGGCGACGGCGAGCGCCGTTATCGCCGCGATGATGGTTGCAAATCGGCTGCTGGCGGCTCCGGGCGGACGCATGTCTATCGGTTGCGGCGGCGCGGAGCCGAAGGAGGAGGCAATGCGTTTCCGGTCAGTTGTCGAATCCAACTTTATCGGTGAGTGCCGATGCCGTCTTGCGATTGGCGGCGATTTTCGCGATCGGCAGCGGATCGGCCTTGAGTTGCCCGTAACCGGCGATCGTGGGATCCATGGCGACGCCGCTGCGCACCGGATATTCGTAGTTCATGTCGGCATAGATCTGCTGCGCTTTCTCGCCCACAAGCCATTCGATCAGCTTGACGCCGTTGGCGCGGTTCGGCGCATGTTTGGTGAGCAGGACGCCGGAGAGATTGACGTGCGTGCCGCCGCCCTCGAACGTCGGCAGGATCACCCGCGTCGCTTCCGCCCACGGCTTCTTGTCGGGATCCTTGTTCATCATCAGCGCCCAGTAATAGGTGTTGCCGATGCCCAGATCGCATTTGCCGGCCGCGACATCGCGTGCGGCCTCGCGATCGCCGCCCGAAGGTTTCTGCGCCAGATTGGCCTTGACGCCGCGCAACCATTCCTCGGCCTTGACCTCGCCGTGTTTCGCCACGTAGGCCGCGAACAGGGCGTTGTTATAGATGTGCTGGCCCGAGCGGATGCAGATCTTGCCCTTCCATTTCGGATCGGCCAGTTCTTCATAGGTGATCGTCTGTTGTTTGACGCGATCTTTCGACGCGTAGATGACGCGCGCGCGCATCGAGATGCCGGCCCAATGGCCGTTCGGATCGCGGTATTGCTCGGGAACGACCTTGTCGATGACGTCCGATTTGATCGGCTGTGTCACGCCCGCCTGCACCGCCTCATCGATCCGGCCGATATCCACCGTCAGCAGAACGTCCGCCGGACTGTTGACACCTTCGGCCTTGATCCGCTGTTCCAGCCCCGAGCTTGCCGAGACGATATTGACCTTGATGCCGGTATCGCTGGTGAAGGCGGCAAACAGCGGCTGGATCAACCTGGTTTCGCGATAGGTATAGACATTCACTTCGCCGCTGTCGGCGAGAGCGGCGGTGCCGACGCCACAAAGCGCAAGCATCACAACGGCGGGGGCGAAAGCGCGGATATGCTGCATGGATTGGCTCCGATGGTCGGATGACATACCGGATTCATGTAGCTGGGACGTGCCGCCATGCGCCGTGACGCGTTGTCGCGACGATAGTTGTTTAGAGCAATTCCAGATGGATCAGGCGGCTGTCGTTGCCTGCGGAAACGTCACCTCGATCAGCGTGCCCGATCTCGACACGCTCTTGAGCTGGAAGCGGGCGCGATTGGCTTCGACCAGCGCCTTGGTCAATGCGAGACTGACGCCGACGTGGCCCGGCGTCTGGTCCGGCATCGGCGTGCCGAACGGCTCGACGGCGGCCGCGAGTTCGTTGTCGTTCATGCCGTTGCCGGTATCGCGGACCCTCAGCACGACGTCGCCTTCGTCCGAGAGCGCGGTGGAGACGATCACCTGACCGCCGGCATTGGCGAGATGAATCGAATTTCCGATCAGGTTCAGCGTGATCTGCCGCAGCGTGCGCGCATCGGCAACGATGCTGGGCAGCGTATGCGCAAGCGAGGTGCGGATGATGATCCGTTCGCGATTGGCGCGCGGCTGCATCACCGCAACGCACTGCTCCAGAAGATCGTTGAGATTGTGCCGGCCGAAGGCAAGGTCGAGCTTGCCGGTTTCGATCCGCGACAGATCGAGCATTTCATCGACGATAGCGGAGACGCGCTCACCGGAGGCGCGAATGTCCTTGAGATATTCGGCATAGCGCTCGTGCCCCAGCGAGCCGAAACGTTCGTCGATCATGACGTCGGCGAAGCCGATGATGGCATTGAGCGGCGTGCGAATCTCGTGACTGACGCGGGCCAGTACGTCGGCCTTGGCGCTGGCGGCGCGTTCGGTCTGGCGCCGCGCCAGGAGTTGCGCGGCCTCGTTCTGCTTGCTTTGCGTCAGATCGCGAAACACCGCGAAGAAGTTGGGGCTGCCGGGCAGGGTGCGTCCCATCGTCATCGCCAGCGGAAGGAAACCGCCTCCGCGCACCCGGCCCAGAACTTCGCGTCCGTGATCGAGCAGGCTGGCGGCTTCGGCGCTTGCGATGCTGGCAAAATAGTCGCGCACTGCGTTCTCGCTTTCCGGCGCAAACAGTTCCGACAAGGTGCGCTGGGTGAGTTCGTCGCCCGTCATGCCGAACAGCGCCTCCGCGCTGCGATTGCAGACGCTGATCTTGCCTGAGGCATCGAACATCATGACGCCCTCGGCGGTGATGTCGAGGATGGCGGCGAGTTCCTCGGCATTGACCTGACCGCTCGCGGGCGGCGGCGGCACCTCGGCTGCGGATGGAGCCACTGCTTGTGCAGCCACCGTTTCCGTCAGGATCAGCGCCAATGCGGTCTCGCCGTCCCATGTGATGGTCGAGAGGTGAGCCTGCAGCGGCGGCACGGATGCATTTTGCGTGGTGATCGTCACCGGCGTGCCTGCGTCGATCACGCTGCTGGCGACGGCATCTGCCGGATCGATGTAGAGCGCATCGAGGCCGCCGGCATCGTGCAGTGCTTCGAGATTGTCGAACCCGGCGCGGGCGAGAAACGCGCGATTGACGTAAAGCAATCGTTCCAGCCGATAGATCAGCACGCCGGACGGCATCAGATCGAACAGCGGCACGTCGCGCGTGGCTTCACCGCGCGGCGGCGTGAGGGGACACGACGAAACATCCGCGCTGTCGTTGTGTTCGGCTTCGGGCACTGCCGCGGGTGCATCGGTCGCGGTAACGACATCGTCGTTGTCGGGTGTCACGGCGTCGGTTTCGCCCATCTCGTTTTCCAGCCGCGCGGACAGTTGCCGGGCGAGTTCGTGGAACGCACTGTTTTCCACGGGCGTCAGCGTCGGCTGTTTCGCATCGGGTGTGGGCCGGAATTGCACCACGTTCTGGGAATTCTCTAAGACGTTATCCAAGATGGCATCCGGATCGGTTGGCGAGGAGAGCGGCGTTTCCGCCGGGGAAGGAACTTGTTCGGCGGAAGGCGGCGTCGGCGTCGCATCCGTGGCGGGGGCGTGAGGGACGTCGGCGGCCAGCGGACGCGGTATGGGGAGATGGCGCATCGGCGTCGCGTGCTGCTGTGTAGCGAGTTCGTTGAGCCGCGCGAGATCGCGGCAGACGCCGAAGCCGCGATAACCGGCGAAATCGCGTGCGCGATCGAACACCGGCAGCCCGGACAATTCCACCGGCAGGCGCGTGCCGGGATCGTCCACCGGCCATTGCAGCGTGATGCCGCTCCAGGTCTCGTGCGTCGCCACGGCCTTTTCGACAAGGCCGTGCGGATCGAGATCGAGCGCCTCGACGATTTCATGCCAGGGCCGACCGAAGGCCGATGCGGTGTGTACGCCGATCAACCGCATGAACTCGTCGGAGCCGAGCAGGAAGCGGCCGTCGGCGTCCATCTGCCAGACGAAGCGGATCGGCTGCACCGTCGCCGGCAACGATGCGGCGGTCGGCGATGGCACGGCAGCATCGTCATCGTGAGGTGCAGGATCGGCAGCGGGCGGTGGTGGCGGCTGCGTTGCAACGGATTCATCGGTCGTGGCTACTTGATCGCTTGCGGCAGTCTCGACAACCGGAATCGCAGGGGGCGTTCCGGCCGGTACGTGTGGCGTGAAATGCAGGGGCGGGATCGCGGTTGGCATGATCGCTGGTGTGAGGGTCGCGATCAAACCGATGTGGTCGCCGCTGCCGATCCGCTGCAGCACCACATGCCCGATGTCGATGGTTGCTTCGGCGTGGCCGGTTTTCAGCGCATCGTCGCGTGCTTGCACAAGATCGGCATGGGTCAGGTCGCGACTGCCGAGCAGCGACCGTGCCGTTTGGCTTACGCCGGCCACTCGGCCGTCATGCGTGAACGCAGCCATCGGCATGTCGACGGTCTCGACAACGCGTCGCAGCCGCTCTTCGAGCGGAATTGTGCGTCCGACGATTTCAGCGGCGACAATCAGGATTCCACTGTCGCCATCGGCAAATTGCAGGCGCGTGCAGATGCAGGTCACGAGGCTGCCGAGCGGCGCGCCAAAGCCGCGTAGTCGCTCCAGACGCGGGGGTGTGGCCGGCGACAGGCGCGCGGCAAGCTGGGCAATCTGGCGTCGTTGCTGATCGGCAGGTCCGAAGCTTCGGGCGGCCAATGCGGCGCCATCGGCGGCGCCCAGCAACGCTATGCCGACCGGGTTAGCCCACAGGATGCGTGTCCCGTCCGGCGTCCACAGCCATGCCGGCGACGCGCCAGTGGCGTGAACGGCCAGCCGGGCGTCGTGTATCCCTCGCAACTGGAATTCCGCGTTATTCATCGCCACGTCATGGTTGAAGTCCGGATGTCAAGAAATTGCACCCTGGAGGGGCGCCCGGGTGAAATACGCTTAACATTTGGTTAGTATCGCCTCCGGTTGCGATCCGGTCCACGGTTTGCTCGGAACCGCACAATGAAAGCCGCAATAGCGTTAATTTGGCGACTTCCGCGGGCTCGCATCGGGCGCTTTCCGTCGCTCATCGTCCAGACGGATCGCTGTAGCGGACCCGTCGCCCGCCGGGGCGGCGCAATATATTGCATTGCACAAAAAACCTTGATAGGAAGGAGGCGCTGGGGGCCTTGATGGGCGACGTGTATGCGGCCCGGTTCGGCAAGATGTCGCGTCATGGATAGAGATGGCGCCAGCTTGAACTCATCGAATAAGGGGCGCTGCCATGGTCGATTTCGCCAATTCCTTCACCGTTCCCGCAACGACCTTTGGAATTCCCGAGCCGGTTCGCGCGTTCGTCGAAAACGGCGTTGCGCAGGCCCGGCAGAATTACGATCGGCTCAAGGACGTCGCCGAGGGCAACAATGTCGCGGTGGAAGCGGCTTTCGGCGTGACCAGCAAGGGCGTCAGCGACTGCTCCTCCAAAATGCTGGGATTCTTTCAGGTCAATACCTTCGCGATGTTCGATCTCGCACAGCAACTGGCGAATGTAAAATCGTTCCCGCAGGCCGCCGAGTTGTGGCAGGCCCATGCGCGCAAGCAGATGGAAACCCTCACCGACCAGTCGCGGGAGCTGGTGGAATTGTCGCGCAAGGTCGCGGTCGACGCCGTCGAACCGCTCAAGGAGAGCGTCGCCAAGCTGTTCCAGCCGGTCGCATAACTTCGCACTTGCCGTCGTCGAACAGGTGTCGGCAACCGGCTTGCAGGGGCTGATTTTTCAGGGACAGTCCCTGAAATCCGGATCATGGCGGACTTGCCAAACCGCGGCATTGCACCTAGTTTCCGGCCCGTTCGCACCCGCCTGTCGGCGGGTCAGGATGCAGTTGTAGCTCAGTTGGTTAGAGCGCCTGTCTGTGGAACAGGAGGTCGGTGGTTCGAGCCCACCCAACTGTACCAGCAGACCAGCAGAATCAATCACTTATAAATATACCAAAGCGAGATTTCGAAAGGGCGAGATAGGCGCGCTGTCCTCCCTCGGCCATCCGTCACAGTGGAGAACCAAGGGCGGATGACCGGATGGTGGCAACCATGCTCTGGCGCTTCAATGCGGGGCAGGGAGAGCCTTCGGTCAGCAAGATCCGCGTGCGGTGGGCAATGACTATCCCCGCCGTCGATACGGAATGACCTTCGCGGAGGGACGTTGGCTGAGGGCCCGCCGATCTTCGTCCAGGACACCCTCGATAAGAAAGTCGATGGCTTTGCACAGCCCATCAGCCCGCTTGCCGCCGTCTTCGAGGATGGTGCGCGCGGATCGCAGAAACTTCGCTGCCAAGATGTAATCGACCACCGAACCACTCCATATTGGATGGCGCTTTGGTATCAACGCACTCTGAGATGTTCTCTAATCCGTTGCGCGCAATTTGCATAAAAGGTCGCCGATCAGGTTCGCCGAAGTGCCATCACCGGGATCGGGAAGTGATGACTGCTCAGCAATGACCACCGACACCACCGCAAAACTGATGAAATGGCCCTCGCTGCACGGCGAGCGTGTCAGCCCGAAAGACGGCGCTGCGCCATACACGATCATGCGGGGATCGTTGCGCGAATGCGTCGATGCCTTGCGCGGCAAGCCCGAAGCGTCTCACAAGCTCTATGAGGTTCATACCGGCGATGGTGCGATCATGTCGGCCGCTGAAGCCTTGGCCTTGGTGCCAAAGACGGACGCTCAACCGCCGCCCGAAGAAGACTATGGTGGAGGCGACATCGTATCCGTGCAGCGGGAGCCATCGACGGACGATGATCAGCCTTTGGAATAGCTGACAGAGGCCGAGCTAGCCGCCAAGATGAACCAACGGGCGGCTTCGTCGGAACGTAAAGCAACCAGAATAGAAAACCTCGCCGGAGCGAGTGTGGAGGACCAGATGCCAAACACGGAAGTTGCGCTGATCGGTTTCATCGCGTGGACCTTGGCTCTGCTGGTTTTGATGGAGGTGATCCGGACTTACTTGGTCGCAACGGGTCGAGTTGCGGCCAATGGCTTTAAACCCGGCAACGACAATCTATCGCCCTTCATGCAGCGGCTCGCCCGTGCGCACGCGAACTGCATTGAAGGCTTGCCGGTTTTTGGCGGCCTTCTATTGGTCGCTCTCGTCCTAGGCAAGACCGCTTCCACCGACGGGCTTGCCTTGTGGTTACTGGGCGCCCGAATTGTTCAATCAACCATTCATTTGATCTCAACGAGCGCCCCGATGGTGAGCGCGCGATTCACGGCCTTTGCCGTTCAAATGGCAATCGGCATTTATTGGGTTGTTGCGCTGATATAGAAAACCTGCCGGAGCCACGCTTGTTATCTTGTGAACCCGATCGCACGTCGCAGAGCAAGAAATGCGCGCCTAACCCGTTTGGGTGATATGCAACTACCGATGGAGGTGATAAGTTTCCTCAATCGGGCAAGGTTTTAGCATCAGCGGATTTTCAAACTAACCCGTAGGTCCGCCATTTCTGGCGACCGGCCTTCCAAGAACTGCTCGCCCCGCGTCGGCATCCCGACGCGGGGTGTTTCCTGGCCCACTTCGATCCGCCGAGCGTTATGTTCGAATGCTGGCATGGCGCGACTGGCAATATTTGCGTTGGCGGCAGCGGCGATTGGGCTCACCGGAGCGCATTTATCATGTGCCCGGCCAGAAATTCTATTCGGAAACAATCATTACTGCCGGTAAGGGCGAGCGCTGGTTCTGTTCGGAAGACGAGGCCCGCGCCGCTGGCTGGCGCAAGGCGATGCGATAGGCGTTGAAATCAACGCATTATGAATCGTCGAATCTGACGCCGACGCGATACTCTTTTCGCCAGACGACATGGCACGGCAACTGTAGGCCGTCCTCCGGAATTGCCAGCGTGAAACGCTCCGGAATCCCGACAGGGTTCTCGACGACCAGAGCAGCGCCGGTTGTCGATAGATCATGGATTTTGCACTGAGTTGCAGTTCTGCCAATGCCAATCGTCGCGAGCTTCGATACGCGAAAACGGGGCGCACGTCTGGTCTCGACCATGACGAACCTCAAATAATGAGCACCCCGCCACGAAGACAAGGCGCGATATAAAACGTCAGGATAAATCCGGACTGATTAACAATCTCGGAGCGAGAAAACGGACGCGGGCGACAGGCTGGGTTATCCGCACCCTCCCCACGCCGCTGCGTGAACTCGTTTGATAACCGGCAGTTTGCATCAACACTCGACGCGCTCGGGTCCGTCATGACAAGTGCGACGATCGCAGGCTTGGCAACTGGCAATCCCGGGTTGCGCCGGTGACCGTTTACCGATTTAACAAACCATCAAGAAGGCAAGAGCGAAGCATCAGGTTCGCCAGCGACGACAGGGGCATCGGGATGGGCATGGATCGGCGGCCGGCGCAGTCGGCGTTATCGCATTGGCGCGCGGCGCTGCTGGCATCCTCGGCGCTGGTGCGCGTCGGCCTCGCGGTTGTGACGGTGGCGGGCGCGGTGGCAGTGCTGATTGCCGCCACACCCCCCGCGCTCGCTGACGGTGGAAAAGCCGGCGGCGGCGCGGCCGGAGGAACCGGCTATTCGGGGGAGGCCGGTGCGTTTGGCTTCACCGGCGGCGGCGGTGGCGGCGCTGGCGGCGGGCAAGGTGGTAACGCGGGCTCCATCTCTCCCGGCGGCGGTGGCGGCGCTGGCGGCACGGCTCTCAGTTCAAACGGTGAAAATGGCTCATATTCTGCTGGCAACGGCGGCGGCGGTGGTGGCTACCATGGCTATGGCGGAATTGTCGGTTCACCCTCCCTGCCCGGCGGAGCGTTCACTTTTCTCGGTGGCATGGGCGGCAACGGCAGTACCGGCGGCATCGCCGACCCGGGCGGCGGCGGCGGCGCTGGCGGCTATGGTGCGCTCCTGACCGGGACGGGCATTTTCACGATAGACTCGGGAAACAGCATCACCGGCGGCAATGGCGGCGCTGGCGGCAATGGCGGCCTTGGCACAGCATTTGACGGTGGCGGTGGTGGCGGTGGCGGTGGCGATGGCGGGCTCGGCGCGTTCTTCATCGATCCTGGAGCCACGCTGATCAATCAGGGGGCGATACAAGGAGGTGCGGGGGGGAATCGCGGCGTGGGCGGGGCGGACGGAGGGGCGGGTGCTGGCGTCGACGGTGCTTTCGGCCTCGGCGGTGTGGGCGTCTCGGGTGCGAATCTCACCGTCATCAACAGCGGCACGATCACGGGCGGCATGTCGGGTGACGGCGTACAGGCCAACGCCATCACCTTCACCGGTGGCAGCAACGTGTTGGAATTGCAGGCCGGCTCCAGTATCACCGGCAATGTGGTCGGCACCGGCACGGACGCGTTCCGGCTTGGCGGGAGCACCAATTCGAGCTTCGACGTGTCGCAGGTCGGCGCGGCGGCGCAGTATCAAGGCTTCTCGACCTTTGAGAAAACCGGCACGTCCATCTGGACGCTCACCGGAACGACGACGGCAGCGACACCTTGGACGATCACTCAGGGCACCCTCCGGGTATCGCAGTCGGGTAGCCTTGGTGTTGGCGCTTTGACTTTCAACGGTGGCAGATTGCAGTTCGGCGGAGTCAGCGTCGGCAATCCGGTCGTAGTCAATGCGGCGGGTGGCACGCTCGACGGAAATGGAGGCATCTTAGTTTTGACCGGCAATCTTTCAGATGGCGTCGGAGGCTCCGCCGGAAGCCTGGCGTTTGTAGGAGGAGGCATCGCTCTAAATGGAATGAACAGCTATTCTGCCGCTTCCGTCGTTCAATCAACCGGTACTCTGTTCGCAGGATCGACCCACGGCTTCTCCGCCAACTCGAACTTTACCGTCAACGGTGCTTTGGTCCTTGCAGGTTATGACAACACCATCCGGTCGCTCGCGGGTACGGGAGAGGTCTCGAACAACAATCCCTCGGCAGTGACGCTAACAATCGCGCCGCCTGCGGGGACTTACGCTTTCGATGGCCGCATTCATGACGGGCTCGGCAGCGGAGCGCTGAGCCTCATCAAGGCCGGCGCGGGCACGCAAGTTCTCACCAGCGCCAACACCTATACCGGCGCGACGACGGTAAACGGCGGTACGCTGTCGGTGAACGGCTCAATTGCGTCGTCGCTGACGACGGTGAACCCGGGCGGCACGCTCGGCGGCAACGGCACGGTCGGCGACACCCTGATCAATGGCGGCACGCTGGCGCCGGGCAATTCCATTGGCGCGCTGACGGTAGGGGGCAATCTGGTGCTGACGGCGGCATCGACCTACATGGTCGAAGTGTCGCCATCGAATGCCGACTTCACCCACGTCACCGGCACTGCGACGCTGGGCGGCGCGGAGGTGGCGGCGCAGTTCGCGGCGGGAAGCTACGTCGAGAAGCGCTACACCATCCTCACCGCCGACGGCGGCGTTAACGGCGCTTTCGCGGGACCGGTGAACACCAACCTGCCGACCAATTTCAAGACGGCGCTGGCCCATGACGGCAACAATGCCTATCTCGACCTCGCACTCGACTATACGCCGCCGTCAACACCGAGATATGGCAGCGGCCTCAACGTCAACCAGCAGAACGTCGCCAACACGCTGGTGAACTCCTTCAACGCCAATGGCGGCATTCCGCTGGCGTTCGGCGCGCTCGATCCGCGCGGGCTGTCGCTGGCCTCGGGCGAGATTGCCACCACCGCCTCGCAGGCGGCGTTCGACGCGCAGAGCCAGTTCCTGAACACACTGACCGGTCCGTTCGTGGCGGGTGGACAAAGCGCGGTTTCCACGTCCTCTTCGTCGCAGCCGATGGCTTATGCCAGCGAGCGCAAGCCGCATGAGGCTTTTGCCGCGATGACCACCAAGGCGCCGCCGATGCAGACCTTCGACCAGCGCTGGCGCATCTTCGGATCAGCCTATGGCGGCAATACGCAGATCGGCGGCAACGCCGCGCTCGGCAGTCATGATGCCACCAGCCGCGTCTATGGCGGTATTGGCGGCGCATCCTACGCGCTGTCGCCGGCAACCGAACTCGGCTTTGCCTTCGGTGGCGGCGGCACGTCGTTCGGCCTGAGTGATGGGCTCGGCTCCGGTCGCAGCGAGATGTTTCAGGCCGGCGTGTTCGCGCATCACGGCTTTGCGCAAGGCGGCTATCTGAGCGGTGCCTTCGCCTATGGCTGGCACGACGTCAACACCGATCGCGTGGTCTCCACCGGCGAACGGCTGCGCGGTGCTTACAAGGCCGGGGTGCTCTCCGGCCGGCTGGAAGCCGGCTGGCGCATCGATACGCAATTCGCCGGTGTCACGCCTTACGCGGCGGCGCAGGCGATCAGCTACCGGATGCCGTCCTATCTCGAACAGGGCAACGGGGCGATCGACAGCTTCGCGCTGGCGTATGCGGGACGCGACGTCACCGCGACGCGCAGCGAACTCGGCCTGCGGTTCGATCGTACCACGGTGATGGGCGAGACGCTGTTGACGCTGCGCGGCCGCGCCGCTTGGGCGCACAACTTCGACACCGCGCGCAATGCCGCCGCCACGTTCCAGGCGTTGCCGGGCACGGGCTTCCTCCTCAACGGCGCGGCGTTGGCGCCGGACGCGGCACTGCTGTCTGTCGGCGCGGAAGTAGCGTGGCGCAACGGCTTCGCCCTCGCCGCAACTTTTGAGGGCGAGTTCTCCAACAACGTCACCAGCTACACCGGAAAGGGAACGCTCAAATACGCGTGGTGAGCATCACCGCGCGCTGCATCAGCCAGGTCGTATCCAGTCGCCCACTGTTGCGCCTGCAGGGTCCCGTCGTCCCACGGCTTGACGTAACTGTCCGGCCAAACGCTACGCTCCACGCTTCGGCTTCCTTTCGCGCCGCCGCGTACTTGCTGCATGAGGGCCGGCATTAGCGCGATGGACGCGGACTGTCGCTTCGATCGATCCGGGTTAATATCCTGACAAATTCCGCCATGCTGGAGCGGTCTTCATCAAAGGCCGTCGACAATTCGGAGAATTCCTCTGCGGCCTTGCTCCGGCCGCGGGTCCATCGGTCCAACCACGTGAATAGTTTCATGGGAAGCTCCCAACTCGTCTGCGATGATCCAAGCTGGGAGCAATTTGATTAAAATTGTCTGACCATGCACTAGCGAAAAAGTGTTAACCACGCGACTACGATGGGCGGGGGCAGGCATAGGATCGCCCGGGCACCTTCCCCTGAACGCGCTTGATGTAGAACTGTCCCATCGAAGGTGCGTCGAGCAGCGCGTCGAAAGTCGCTTTCGGCATGTCGCAGAACTGCCGGTACGTCGCGCGGACTTCGATGACGGCGGATCGCTTCGTCTCATCGTAGCAGGCCCGGCCGATCATGGTGCTGCGGGTGATGTCGGTGCAGACGAACGGCGCGAGGTCGACCGGACCGGCGTTCTTGACATCGACAACGTCGGCATCCGCCCAGGTCGCATTGCCGAGAACGGCAAACACCAGAATGATCAGTTTCTCCGGAATCATCGGAATACCGCGCGCCGTCTAAGATGTCCGCGCATTGACGCACCAAATTGCGCGTCGCGCAACGGGAGTTAGGGAGGCTGGGCGGCGTCGATCAGCCGTTCGCGCCCGCCTTCTTGTTGCGATAACGCAGATGGAAGGCGCAGCCGCAACCCGGCGGATGCGACGAAGGATCGGCGTCAGTGACGTCATTGGCCGGTGCGGGCGCGTCGCCGCTGGAAATGCTGGCCATCGGTGCTTCGCGCGACGGAATGTAGTTGAGGATCGGTGCCAGCCAGCGTTCCATCTCCCGAAGCGGCCGTCCCTTGCGGGCGGCATAGTCCTCGACCTGATCGCGCTCGATCTTGCCGACGCCGAAGTAGTAGCTTTCCGGATGGCTGTAATAGAGCCCCGATACCGATGAGCCCGGCCACATCGCGAAGCTTTCGGTCAGTTCGACGCCGGTGGCGCGCGTCGCATCGAGCAATTTGAACAGCGTCGCCTTCTCGGTGTGGTCCGGCTGCGCCGGATAGCCCGGCGCGGGCCGGATACCGTCGTATTCTTCCTTGATGAGTTGGTCGTTACCGAGCGACTCGTCCGGTGCGTAGCCCCAGAATTCCTTGCGTACGCGTTGATGCATCCGTTCCGCGAAGGCTTCGGCGAGGCGATCGGCCAGCGCCTTAACCAGGATAGAGGAATAGTCGTCGTTGGCATTCTTGAAGCGCACGGCGATCTCGTCCTCGCCGAGCCCGGCGGTGACCGCGAATCCACCGATGTAATCGGCAATGCCGGTATCCTTCGGCGCTATGAAGTCCGACAACGCGGCGTTGCGGCGGCCCTCGCGCTTCTCGAGTTGCTGGCGCAGCGTGTGATAGGTCGCGATCTGCGTGGTGCGGCTTTCGTCGCTGTACACCACGACGTCGTCGCCGATGCTGTTGGTCGGCCAGAAGCCGATCACGCCGGACGCCTTGAACCACTTCTCCTTGACGATCTTCTCCAGCATCTTGCGCGCGTCATCGTAAAGCGAGCGCGCGGTTTCGCCCACTACCTTGTCGTCGAGGATGGCGGGGAAACGTCCGGTGAGTTCCCAGACCTGAAAGAATGGTGTCCAGTCGATGACATCCACCAGTTCTTCCAGCGGATAATCGGTAAACACCTTGGTGCCCAGGAACGTCGGCTTGGCAGGGCGATACGTGCTCCAGTCGATCGGCACCGCATTGGCGCGGGCAGCGGCCAGCGTGATGCGCTTCTTGTCCTGCTGGGCGCGGAAATGCGCCGCGGAGATCTTGGCATATTCGGCGCGCACCTGGGTTGCGTAAGCCTCGCGCCGCTCCGGCGACATCAGCGAGGCGACGACGCCGACCGCGCGGCTGGCGTCGTTCACGTGCACCACCGGACCGTTGCGATAATTCGGATCGATTTTCACGGCGGTATGGACGCGGCTGGTGGTGGCGCCGCCGATCAACAGCGGCAACTTCAGGCCCTGCCGCTCCAGTTCGGCGGCGAAATAGCCCATCTCGTCCAGCGACGGTGTGATCAGGCCCGAGAGCCCGACGATGTCGGCCTTCTCGACGCGTGCGGTCTCGATGATCTTGGCGGCGGGCACCATCACGCCGAGATCGATCACCTCGTAGTTGTTACACTGGAGCACGATGCCGACGATATTCTTGCCGATGTCGTGAACATCGCCCTTCACGGTCGCGAGCACGATCTTGCCGGCCGAGTTCCTGCCGTCGCCGGCGATGCCGGCAGCCTGGTTGCGCGCCTTTTCTTCCTCCATGAACGGCATCAGGTAGGCGACCGCCTGCTTCATCACGCGCGCGGACTTCACCACCTGCGGCAGGAACATCTTGCCGTCGCCGAACAGGTCGCCGACCACGTTCATACCGGCCATTAGAGGACCTTCGATCACCGACAGCGGACGATCCACACTCTGCCGCGCTTCCTCAGTGTCCTGCTCGATGTATTCGGTGATGCCGTTGACCAGCGCGTGCGATAGCCGCTTTTCCACCGGCCACTCGCGCCAGGTGAGGTCGGCCTCCTTCGCCTGCTTGCTCTGGCCACGGAATTTCTCCGCGAGATTGAGCAGCCGTTCCGACGCGCCGGGATCGCGGTTGAGGATCACATCCTCGCACACCTGTCGCAGTTCGGGATCGATGTCGTCATAGATGATCATCTGCCCGGCATTGACGATGCCCATGTCCATGCCGGCCTTGATGGCGTGATACAGGAACACCGAGTGCATCGCCTCGCGCACCGGCTCGTTGCCGCGGAACGAGAACGA
>JBARXT010000283.1:0-3802 GCA_049647485.1 Xanthobacteraceae bacterium | reverse complement strand
TCGTAAAGCTCCTGGAAGATATCCTTGAAGCGACCGTCATAGACCTTGAGGATGGTGTTCTTGGTCGAGAGATAAACCGGATAGCCGCGCGACAGGCCGTAATTGAACGAAGCGCGGGCAAAGTCGCGGATGGAATCGTCGAGATTGTACATTCCCATCGCTACACCAGCGCCGGGGGACTGGAACACTTCGCGCTCGATCACGCTGCCGTCCTCGCCGACGAATTTCATCGTCAGCGTGCCCTTGCCGGGGAACTTGAAGTCGGTGGCGCGGTACTGGTCGCCGAAAGCGTGGCGGCCGATGATGATCGGCTTCGACCAGCCCGGCACCAGGCGCGGCACGTTCTTGCAGATGATCGGCTCGCGGAAGATCACGCCGCCGAGGATGTTGCGGATGGTGCCGTTCGGCGACTTCCACATCTGCTTGAGGTTGAATTCCTTCACCCGCGCTTCGTCCGGGGTGATGGTGGCGCACTTGACGCCGACGCCGTGCTTCTTGATGGCGTTGGCGGCATCGACGGTGACCTGATCGTTGGTCTTGTCGCGGTATTCGATGCCGAGGTCGTAATAGTCAAGGTTCACATCGAGGAAGGGGTGGATCAGCTTGTCTTTGATGTATTGCCAGATGATCCGGGTCATCTCGTCGCCGTCGAGTTCGACGACGGGGTTGGTCACCTTGATTTTCGCCATGGGGAGTGGGGCCTTTTCGAAGTTCGCGTGACGGTGCGCGGGTGGTTTTTGATTATGGCCGGGCTATAGCACTCGACAGCCGGGGACGAAAGCCGACGCGCCCTCCGAACGAGGCTCATTTCGATCAATTCCGCCATGCGCGGGCCGCTTTCGGACAATTTGACCCGAAGGGTAGCCCGAGGCCACGCACGAAGGTTGCATCGCAGCATCAAAAATGCTCGACAAGCCCAGCCTGCGGCTGGAGAAAGTCCGCCGCAACGGCCAATCCGAAACGATCGCAAATCCGACCGCTGCGGCCGCGCGGCGCCCGCTCGCGGCCCATCGACGCAACCACCAGAAAGCGACACCGCATGTCCGGCTCAGGCACCGACAAGACCAAGACCGGCCACGCCCTCGAGGGGCCGGTGGTGGTGCTGGTCGAGCCGCAGCTCGGCGAGAACATCGGCATGTGCGCGCGGGCCATGGGCAATTTCGGGCTGACCCGGCTGCGGCTGGTGAAGCCGCGAGACGGCTGGCCGAACGTCGCCGCGCAGCGCTCGGCCGCCGGCGCCGATCACATCCTCGACAAGGTGGAACTGTTCGACACGGTGGAAGCGGCCATCGCCGACGTGTCGCTGCTCTACGCCACCACCGCGCGCGCCCACGATCAGGCCAAGCCGGTGGTCGGGCCGGAGGCGGCGGCGCGGGAGATGTCGACCCATATCGCCACCGGCGCCAGAGCCGCGATCCTGTTCGGCCGCGAGCGTTACGGATTGACGAACGACGAGGTGGCGCTGGCCGACCGCATCGTCACCTATCCGGTCAATCCCGGCTTCGCTTCGCTGAACTTAGCCCAGGCCGTGCTGCTGATGGGCTACGAGTGGTTCAAGCTGGCCACTCGCGACGCGCTGCCGTTCGCGATGCCGGAGCGCTCCGAGCGCGCCTCGCAGCATCAGATGCAGGCGTTCTTCGACAATCTGGTGAGCGAACTCGACAGGGTGGAATTCCTGCGGCCGCCGGAAAAGCGCGACACCATGCTGGTGAATCTGCGCAACATCTTCACCCGGATGGAGCCGACCAAGCAGGACATGCACACGCTGCACGGCGTGGTGATGGCGATCGCGGAAGGGCGCAAGGGCCCTGCCAAGGGCGGCGTGCTCGATGCCAGCCAGGGCAAGCGGCTGCGGGAGCTATTGGCCGAGCAGGGCGCGGGCGGCAGCGACGGCGGCAGCATCCGCGGGCTGGCGCGGCTGTTGCGGCGCAATCCGACCGACGCCGAACGTATGTTGTGGAAGGCGCTGACCACCGACCGCCGCTTCGCCGGCCAGTTCCGTCGCCAGACCCCGGTGGGCCGGCACATCCCGGACTTCGTCTCCTTCGTCCACCGCATCGCCATCGAGATCGTCAATCCGAACGAGGCGACGACCATCGCCACCGACCGCGCCGCGCGGCGCGAATGGCTGGAAGCAAGGGACTATCGGGTGGTGAATATCGAGGCGGTGGCGATTGAGAGCGATCTGGCGGGCGTGATGGATGGGCTGGCGGGGAGGATGGCGCGCGGGTGAGGGGCGGCGTCATAGCGCGGGTTATCTTTGCCTCGCGCCTCTCTCCCTCAGCGCCGGGTGATCCTCCTCCACCGGTAGGTTGGCGTCGATGACGAGGTCGAGCGCCTCGTGCGGGGCGCGGTCGGTGTCGACGCCGGCTCGATGCATTTCCCTGAGTGCGCCGCGAATGGCTTCTTCGCGCGAGGCCCATTCGAATCCGGTCATGCCCGGTCCCGGTGATCGGAATCTGCCGCGCCGTCCCATCGCCTCGAGCCGCGCCATCTTCACCACCTGAAGCGCCTGCATCAGCTTGTCGAGATCGACGCCCGGCGTCGCTTCCAGCTCCTGGATCATGCGCTCGGCGAGCGCCCGCAGCCGCTCCGCCAGTGTGCGCAGTTTCTGACGCCGTCCGTGCCGTGCGGTGGGGATCATGTCCCAGGGGCGCGGCGCATTAATCGGCCGCTGCCAGCCGTAGTCGCGCTTCCAGTTGGTGATGTTGCTGTGGGGGACGCCGACCCTCAAGCCGATCTCGCGATAGCTCAGCCCGGTGGTCTCGACGAGGTGGCGCACCTTGGCGACGGTCAGATCGGTGTGCATCCGCCGCTGGCCCGGTGGCCGCGGACCGGCGAGGGCGGGCGGCCCGTCGGCCGGTTCGTCCGGTGTGACACGAAGGCGGGTGAGGGCGGGAGGAATGTGAGGCAGGATCATAGAGCGGAATATAATCCTATATTCCGTTTAGGGCAAGGCCAACTGGGCATGCGTCCATCCTTCGAGGTTCGCCGAAGATGGCGAGCACCTCAGGATGACGCTCGGGCTGTGGCTGCCTCCGAACGGTTATAAAATCGGGTGCGGCCCGCCGAAACAATTCGGGCGCCGCCGTGAGCGACGCCCGGATCGATTTTCTTGAAGGTTCGGGGGCCGGATACCGGCTTTCAGGTACCGGCCTTCACCTGCGCGACGGCTTCCGCCATCAACTGATCCATCTTGGCGCGGATCTGCTGCTCGGTGATGCCCTTGCCGGCGAGGTCGGCCAGAACCTTGCGCAGCACGTCGGCGTCGCCGGCTTCCTCGAAGTCCGCGGCCACCACCTCCTTGGCGTAGGCGGCGGCATCGTCCGCGCTCTTGCCGAGTTGTTCGGCGGCCCACAGGCCCAGAAGTTTGTTGCGGCGGGCTTCGGCCTTGAACTTCTGCTCCTCGTCCAGAGCGAACTTCTTCTCGAAACCTTCCTGGCGCTTGTCGAATGAGTTCATAAATCGGGTTCCGATCTGATCTGGGGCCAAAGCGGCCGCATTGCGTGGAGTGGTTCGCGAGCATAGATAATTGGCGGACAAGACCAAAACAACGGCTCCCGAGGTCGCAGTCGCTCCCTTCACGGGTCAGGTATAACTGGCCGCCTGCCGAGGGGATCGATTGTGCTGACGGGGCCGATCAGGTAGGTTGGAGCTCGTGTGGCGGCTCTGATGTTCCTTCATCTTTGCAGCACGCACGTCAAAGGAACATCAGAGCCAAAAGCCACACGAGAATCATGGAGTTACTCGTGTCCCTTCGGTTCTGACATTCGCAAACGTGCTTGTTGCGACGGGATACGAA
>JBARXT010000282.1:0-35684 GCA_049647485.1 Xanthobacteraceae bacterium | reverse complement strand
CCAAACCGCAACGAGCAAGAAAGAAAAAGCCGCCCCCTTGACCAAAACCTGAGACCCAAACCATACATAGAGGCGGGTCACTTCTCGGCGAAAATCCCGGGTCAGCTCTCAGCGGAAATCAACACACACGCGAAACCACCCCGCCCAGACTGTTGCGGACGACTACTTTTTCACCGCTTTCGTCAGTGGGATTAATGAACAGGTTCAGGTTCCGCGTATGGCGGACAGCGAACTCGTCCTCGATTTGGTTGAGAGTTTCAAAGATGGCCTGCCGTGCTTCGGCCAATGTCATATCGCCGCGCACGCTGATCAAAATAGACACGTCAAATATCCACGCAAATTATCACTTCAATATTATTCCATTATATCACAGCACGTTTTTCGGATTCAAATTCGAAACCTGGTCGAACGCGGGGCATTCATGCTTCGCACCAAAGGCACTTACCAGTGCAGCAATCCTTTCGCCGTGTCCGGTCCTAGTTCCTTCCTTTCCTGAACTGCAGGCCTTCTTCCTTTCTGACTTTCCCTTCTCCTCCCACCATCGGTCCTTCTGCCGATGATCTGTGTGTGGGGCTCAAAGGCCCCGATTGGCGGGGCTACGAAGAGAAAGGAAAATGCGATGTCCCGCACCTATACAATTCAAGACCTTCAGACCCGGACACTGTCCGAACTCAATGTGCTGCGCGGCGCGCTGCAACGTGAACTCTCGCTGGCTGCGCCGTACTCGGCAGAAGCTCGCCAGACGCTGGTCAGCCTCGAACTTGTATGCCGCATGATCCGCATGCGCTCACCATCAGGCCCAAGGCCCTGACGTTGGTTGCACGAGGAATTCGCGAGGATATTCCCTCTGATCCGCTCTTACCTTCGGGTCATCACACGGCACTGGAGATTACAACATGAATCCGGACAGAGCTTGGCTTTCCATGGCTATTTATCGGTTTTATTGCCTGACCACCGGCTTCCTTGCGGCGGATGCCAGGAGCGAAGACCAGGCCGCAGAGATCAATATGGCCTGGCAGGACATCGTCGTATCAGCCGCCCACGTCCTGTGGATCGAGCGTGATCACAACCGGTCCTGCGATGAAGAGGACGACGCTGCCCTGTTCGACGAATTGCTGCGGGCAGAGGGGCATTCTGACGAAGAATGCACGCAGGCTCGCAATGTCCGTCAGGGCGTGATGCTCATGGCGAAGAACCTCCTCACGTCCAGTATGCGTCGTGGCGATGATCCTGCCTCCTGCGATCCGGGAGGGGGCATGCGTGGACCGGATGACGAGATCGATGACGACACGAACTAAGGGCCGTCATCGATCATGCAGATGAAATCCAGATCAGAGAAAGTGAGACCCTACCGATGCACGGACCCCTGTCCGGCGATCGTGAGCTTTTGTCATTTCCGGCAGGCGGAAAACCTGCCCGGAATGACAATTCTTGCGCTCCCGCCGTACGGGCGGATTTTGATGAAACCTTCCCGATCAGCCCTGCCGAACTGGATGCCATTGAAGCTTTCCTGATGCCGCAGATAAGAATGCTGCTGGCGGATATTTGTGAGTTGTCTCCACTATCAGGCTCCTTAGACTCCGAAGTGCCACAAAGCGTGAGGAAGGCTACCGCAATACGAAATCTAGTGGAGAGCCGCCATGAAGAGCCCGGCGAAGCATGACAAGCCTGATAGCGCCAACGGCGAACAGTCCTGCCTGCGGGCGGCTCTTTACTTGCGCGTTTCAACGGGCCGCCAGGCCGAAAGTGATCTTTCCATCCCCGACCAGCGCCGCCAGGCGACAAATTTCTGCGCTGCACGCGGCTGGCAGGTCGTTATCGAGTTTGTCGATGCGGGCCTGAGCGGTACCGACGACAAGCGCCCAGAGCTGCAGCGCCTTCTTGATATGGCCACAAGCGGCGGCGCGCCGTTCGATGTGGTGATCGTTCATTCCTTCAGCCGGTTCGCGCGTGATCATTTCGCGCTCGAATACCATGTCCGACGCCTTCGCAAAGCGGGTGTGCGCCTCGTCAGCATCACGCAGGATTTGGGTGATGACCCGATGAGCGTCATGGTGCGCCAGGTCTTTGCCCTGTTCGACGAATACCAATCTAAGGAGAATGCCAAGCACGTCCTGCGCGCGATGCAGGAGAACGCAAGACAGGGCTTCTGGAATGGCGCGGCGGCTCCCTATGGCTATGCCATCATTGCTGCCGAACAGCGCGGCTCAAAAACAAAGAAGCGTCTCGCTATTGATCCCGTCGAAGCCGAAATCGTGCGCCTGATGTTCAGGCTGCTGGCCGAAGGCGACGGCGTGAACGGACCACTCGGCGTCAAGGCTGCTACATCGTGGCTGAACGAGCGCGGGCACCGAACTCGCAGGGGCGCACGCTGGGGAATTGGTCAGCTTCACAAGCTGCTGACCAGCCCGACCTACAAGGGCGAGTACCGCTTCAACCGCAAGGTCTGGAAGACCAAGGAAGACAAACCGGAAACCGAACAGGTGGCCGTGCCCGTCGATCCTATCATTGAGCCAGCACTGTTCGATGCCGTGCAGGCGCGGCTAAAAGCCAGAAATCCCAAAACTACCCCGCCGCGTGTTGTCACTGGCCCTATCCTGCTGACAGGAATCGCCACCTGCGCCAGTTGCGGCGGCGGAATGACCCTCCGTACCGGCAAGTCGGGACGGTATCGCTACTACACCTGCGGCACCTGTGCTCAGCAAGGCAAGACAGCCTGCAAGGGACGCTCGATCCCCATGGACAAGCTTGATACGCTTGTCACAGAACGCCTCAGCGAAACGCTGTTCACCCCGGACCGCGTGCGCACAATCTTGGGCGGGTTACTGGAACGCCAGGCTTCACGATCCGAAGATCATACCCACCGCATGACCGCGCTCCAGAACAAGGTCGCGGATACCGAGAACCGTCTCTCCCGCCTCTATCAAGCCATCGAGAACGGCATTGCCGATTTCTCTGATCCGACACTGAAGGACCGCCTTGCCGCCCTCAAGGCAGACCGCGATCAGGCGAAGGCTTCGCTTGATCGCGCCTTCGCCGAACTGCGCCCGGAAACGCGGATCACGGAAGAAAAGATTAGCGCCTTCGCCAGCTTGATGCGCGAGAATGTCACAAACGGCCCTATCCCCTTCCGCCGCGCCTACCTGCGCGCGGTCATCGACCAGATCGAAGTCGATGACACGGAAATCCGCATCCACGGACGGAAGTCAATTCTGGAGCGGCTTGTGATGGGTGGTGGGGCGGCTCCGGAAGGAGTGCCCAGTTTTGTACGGAAATGGCGCGCCCGAAGAGATTCGAACTCCTGACCCCCAGATTCGTAGTCTGGTGCTCTATCCAGCTGAGCTACGGGCGCGCAGGGTGCAAGCACGGCGAGCGAGCGCCCGCGATCGGTTGCAGTGCCCCGGACGAATGACACGTCGCGAAAGCGGGCCATAGCTACCGGCTCCGGATTGCGTTGGCAAGCTCTCTGACGACCGAGCGCACATTTTACGGCGTCTCGCCGGCATCAATTCCGCAGGACCCTACGCATTCCACAGGTCTGCCGTTGGGGACAGTCTTGAGGTCCGCAATTGAGCCGTTTCGACACAAAATGGACCTAAAATCCCCGTTTCGCCAAGCATCAATCCATGGGAGCGCGGTCGCCCTGCTCGGCTGCCGGGATGCCCCTGGCGGCGGCAACGCTCGGGCATTTTACTAGGACATAACGGCATTCACACTCCAACGCCAAGCTTCCGACCATGCGTCGACCGGCCGCCCGGTCAGTTCAGAAATTGTGGGGGTTGGCATCGGCCACCTCCTTAGGCATGGGGATGGCGGCGGCCTCGATGTGCGGTTGGTACTGGTCGATCGCCTTGCGGCATTGGTCCGCGATATCCTGCGCCTGCTTCGCAAGGCCGTGAGGCTGCCGTAACTCGCCAGCGCGCCTGATTCGACTACTATCCGTATCGCTGCGCCTAGCTCTTTGTCGTCTACCCAACTTTCGATGGCCTCGGCGCTGCGCTCCGTCATCCGTTTGACCTGATGGTCGATGCGCCTTTGAATCGTTTCGCGCTCGGCGCTCACGGCGACCTCGACCAGCGCCTTGACCTCGGCCTCGTCGGCGCCGGACGCTCGTCGCAGCAGCGCGGCCATGAAGCTTCGCGTCATCGGTATGGCATCAAGCTTGGGTGCGTTCACGGCTTGGCGAAGCTTGCCGTTATGAAGGTCGAGCATGCGTCGGGCTGCACGGGTCAATCTCGACGCGGATCGCTTGATCGTGTGCGCCGATCACCAATGTGGTGAGGCCGTCGACGTCGTAGGTGGACAACCGCTCATTCTGCCGACGTTAAATCGCACCCAGCGGTCAGCCCATTCTGCCTTGCGAAAGGTGTTGGCGAAGTCGTACGGGCCGCACCGCATGGCCTGGCATAACAGCACCACGGTCCGGCGCTGGAAGTCGTTAAGTGTGCGTCCGATGTGTTTTTCTACCCACTCGGCAGGCCAATCTATTTCTGGTTCGTTCATATCCTTTCCTTGCGAAAGGCAGAGAAAAGGATCTCGACTGGCGCGCGCGGCGCGAAACGGACGAATTCGATTACGCCTATGCGATCACCGGGCACAAGAGCCAAGGCAGCCAATGGCCGAACGTTATGGTCTTCGACGAAAGCCGTGTTTTCCGCGAAACGCATGGCGCTGGAATTACACCACGATCACAAGGGCCGAGGAATCGGTCAGTTGGGTCAAAGACTACCGCTGCCAAGCGTAGTTTTCGCGGGCGGGCTCGCCAATCGTGCGTGACGCGCTGGTAGCCGAAGTCGGTCTCGACTACGCCGTCGGCAGCAACATCTCGCTCGGCGTCTCCTGGACCGGACAGTTCGCCGACAAGGCGTACGACAACACCGTCAAGGCACCTTTACCTGGCGGTTCTGAATCGAACGGCCATTGCTGGCTCATGACTTCGTCGATTGTGCACGAATCGACGTGTCGAGTAAGAGTAACACTGCTGTTGAAGGCAACAGTTCGATAACAGATACGGAATTGGTCGCGCCCGATCAGCTTGCGCAACGAGCGCGTTAGTTAGTTCTGCCGAAGCATACGATTGATTGGGTGAGTAATCGCGGTAATGCCTTCGAGCCCAATCCTCATCGAGCCTATGCATGCACTCGAATTTTCATTGGATGAAAGCGGGGATGGCGAAGCTAAAGCTTCCTACGTTCCCCGAAAAGAAAACAAACTTGACCGACTGAACAAGCTTCCGTACCATATGTTTCGCAGTTTGGTTCAAACGTCGTGCCCCGTGTTGGGCTTTCTCCGTCGCATTCATGCGCGGGATGTCTGCTGAACAAGCTGTCTTCATTCATCGTCTGAATTGTCGCTCGCTGTGCTTATGTGCAGGGATCGCGTGATGTTTGCCAGCGTGGCGCTGTCCAATACAGCGTTTCCGCGAAGGCGGAGGTGTGCCCGGATCATGTTGCCACGACCCAATATTTCGATTTGCCGCGAGAACAAAAGATATGGCTGAGCAACTCGAGGCGCGTGACGAATGGCACGCCGGCGATATGGGCTGCGGTGAACTCGTCATGATCCTGCGTCGCAAGTTGCGGGAGATGCCTGGCGAAGTCTTGAAAGTGATCGCGCTGGATGCAGCGGCTCCGATCGATATCGCGGCGTGGTGTCGGATGACGAATAACGAGTTGCTGGAAGCGGACGCTCCCAATCACAGTTATTGGATCCGCTCGCGCATGAACTGGACGTGATCGCAGGCTGGTCAATCCGTGAACGCATCGCCAGCGACAGCTTGGCGAAATGTATCGAAGTAACGTTAAACCAATCGCGGAATGGCTCCGCGCCATGAGGAGGAAAGAATGCCCGGGAAGTTCGTTGTCAGCCTGACTTGCGCCAAGGACGATACCGACAAGGCGACGGTCGCCTTTGTCGTCGCCAATGCGGCCGTCGCGTCCGACAAGGATACAGTAGTATTCCTGTCGACCGAGGGCACGCGTCTCGGCGTCAACGGCTATGCCGACGATGTCCATGAGGAAGGTTTTGCGCCGCTTAAGGACCTGATCAAGAATTTCGCCGAAGCCGGCGGCAAGATCTACGTGTGCTCGCCATGCTTCAAGAAGCGCGCGCTGGACGATGGCAATCTGGTGCCGGGCGCGGTGATCGTCGGCGGCGCCAAGCTGGTCGAGTTCATGGGCGAAGGCGCCCCCAGCGTGTCCTACTGATTCCGATGCGCGCCGGGAGAACATTATGATTCCGTTCCGTAGAATGGCGCTGTTGTTCATTGCCGGCGCGCTCGGCTATGTCGTCCTGAGCTATCTCACCTTCAAGATCCCGGCGACACTGGCCGATGGCGAGTTGTGCGGTTTCCTCGAGGAAGACTTTGGCGCCGGCGGGCAGATCGTCCATGCGCCGGTTGCTGCGTGGTGGCTCAGTTTCAGCCGCTTGCAGGAATATTGGACCGCGATCTCGGTGGGCTTGTCACTTGCGTTCGTCGACTTTGCCTTGACCGTCGGCCGTCGTGCCGGCGGTGGGGCGGCCGCGGGCGCAGCGATGGGCGGCGGCGCGCTGGCGCTGTCAGCCCTGTGCGTCAGTTGTCTTGCGCCGGCCTTGTCGGTGGTTGGTCTCGGCATTGCCGGAACACTTCTTGCCGGCGTGCCGAAGTGGTTGATCGCGTTCAATACGCTGCTGCTCACCGGATGGGGAACGCTGTTCTTGTCGCGGCGGCTGTCGAATTGCGCGCTGCCGGACAAGTGCGGGGTGGCGTGCGAGAGCGACTCTTTCAAACAGGGCGGAAGCCGCTTTGCTTGAGCGCGCTACGCCATCCAGTTCTGTCGATGCATCTTCGGGGGGGGGAGGATTTCGATGACGAGGTACAGGTTCTCGGGTTTCACCACTGCCGTCGCGCTGCTCGTCGCTGCACCACATGCATTCGCTGACGATTATGCGAAGGTTCTGCACCCGGCCAAACCGGGCATGCCGCTGGCACATCCTATCGCGGACAAAGACATTGCGCCGCCGCCGTTTTCGCTGATCGCCGATCGGCCGGTGCGCCCGGCTTATGTGCCGGGTCTGCCCGGATTGCCGCAAGGCAAGGCCGTGACCGACGACTTCGGCCGCAAGCCGCCGAAGTTCGATGCCGTTTTCATTCGCAAGAGCAGGGTCGAGAACGGCGAGGTTGTGATTCCGGCCGGCGGACTGGTCTATCACGAGGACACTTGGGGCGGTGAAGTGGCCTTGCGCGGCGAGCCGATTCCCGTGCTGGGGCGATTACCTACCTATGTCGATTACGACATGTCGGTGGTGGTGAAAGAGAATGTCACGATTCCCGCCGGGCAGAGCGTGGTCGTCGGCGGCACGGTCTATCAGTATTATGCGACGGTCGGTCACGGCAAAACCGCCAATCACACGCTGCACGTCAAGACCATCGCCGGCACCGATTGGGAATGGGCTTTCGGCTCGCCGGTTCTCTCCACCACCCAGAAGGATTGGTGGAACGGCCTCGCATTCACACAACTCTATAATCAGGGCAAGGCGCGCGATGCCAATCCCAAGCAGATGGTGTTCGACTGGATTTCCGGCGTGCGGATGGATCGCATCGTGTTGGCAGACGACAGGGTGTTCGCAGGGCTTGCTGGCGCCGGCGACGAATGGAAGGCGGGCAACCGGACCGTGAAGGTCGCCGCCGTCGATGCGGCTGCTGGTACCGTCAACGTCGAGGTGATCGAGGACGGCAAGGTCGTGCTGGCGAAGACACTCGGTCCGGTGCAGAGCGACCTTCTGATCGAGGACACCGGCGCGCGCAAGAAACTGGTGTTCGAACATGGCGATGTGATTGGCTTCCTGTCGCCGTGGCCGGAGCCCTTCAAGGATGGCAAGGCCAATCTGAAGATTTACGGCAAGGCATTCAGCCTTCGCTATGGCGATAGCTATGCCGGCGATCCGCGCTTCACGGTGTATCCGGTCGGTTGTCCCACCGGGCACAACTTCGGCTTTATGCTGGTGAACAAGGAAGAGATCCGGCTGAAACCCGGTGCGTCGGTCGATGGACCGGAAGGCTACTTCAAGATCGCGGTCGATCGCATCGAGGGCGACAAGGTGCTTGGCTGGCACGTCGCCGACAAGCAGGGCAACCGCTCGGTCAATCTCGGTGGTCCGACGATCACCAATGTCGATCTGGTGCTCGGGCAGGGTCGCGTCGCGGGGCAGGCAATCCTCAAGGATGTCGGCCGCCAGATGCTGGCGCGCACCTATGACAACATGCAGGCGAATGCAGCCGCGTCCGGTGTGGCGTCATCGGCTGTGCCCGCCGCGCAGCAGGCTGTAACGCACCCGGCACCGGCACCTGCCGCCCCGCTGTCGCCCGGCCTGATCGCGGCGTTCGGCGTGTTTGCCGTTGGCGTCGGCGCCGTCGGTTACGAAGTCGGCCGACGACGCAAACGCTGATCATTAACCGAACGACGTCGAGCAGGGACTGACGATGAATTCCGGGATGAATGACGGCCTGCCGCCGGACGTCAGCTTCGACGGCGGCGATCTCGATTGTGGCAACGGATTGTTGCTGCTGATCCGCAAGCATATCGATCCGTTGCCACGCGGTGGCTTGCTCGAAATCCGCTCCACCGAGATTTCGGTCGATGAGGATTTGCCAGCGTGGTGCCGGCTCACCGGCAACGAACTGGTGACGTGGTCGAAGGAAGGCAAGCAGCGCAGGTTTCTGGTCTGCAAGGGACAGCTCGCGGAGCGCAGCAAGACGGATGCGCCGAAAATCCCGGCGGCTTCGGTCGTGCCGGCTGTAGCCCCCGCGTCATCGGAGCCGTTGCCGCGCCGCAAGGATATCGTTATGCCGCAGGCGGTGCCGCCGCTGGCGGTGATGGGCATCGGAAGTTGGCCACGGCCGCGCTGGATGGTCGAGGCGATGCACGATCACGTCCAGGGCCGGCTCGACGAGGCGCGGTTCCAGGAAACCGCCGACGACGCGGTGCGACTCGTGGTCAGTGCGCAGGAGCGCGCAGGTGTTGGTGTCATGACCGACGGGGAGCAGCGGCGCGATAGTTATGCGAGCTTTGTTGCCACCCGGCTCGACGGTTGCCAACTGGTACCGCTGATTGATCTCCTGCCGCTGGTCGATCACCCGGAGGAGTTTGAAGCGGAGTTGCGCGCGCTTGATGTTCCGGCCGGTGACGTGCGCCATCCCGGTGTGTTCGGGCCGATCCGTCGCACGCGGCCGATTGCCGGTCATGAACTCGACTTCCTGCGCGGCGTCACATCTAAGCCGGTCAAGGTTGCACTGCCGGGACCGTATCTGCTGACGCGCACCATGTGGATGGAGTGCATCTCCGAGCAGGTCTATTCCTCGCGCGAACAGATCGCGGCGGATATCGTGCGCGTGTTGCGCGAGGAGGTGACCGATCTGCTCGACGGTGGCGCTGCTCTGGTGCAACTCGACGAGCCGGTGCTGTCTGAAGTCGTGTTCAGCGGGCCGAAGAACAAGCGCAGCTTCATGTGCGGCGCGCTGTCGGAGTCGCTCGGGCCGGAGCACGAACTCGGTTTCGCGCGGGACCTGATCAATGCGGTGGTCGATGGCCTGCCGCGCGAGCGCATCGCGATGCACGTCTGTCGCGGCAACTGGACGCCTGACGAGAGCGTAGCATTGGCCGGCAGCTATGCCCCGCTGGTGGAGACGCTCGCCGGCATGAAGGTCGGCGCATATCTCCTGGAGATGTGCACGCCTCGCGCCGGCGAGATGGAAATCCTGCGCCAGTTGCCGGACGATGCCCGCATCGGCGTCGGCGTCGTCAATCAGAAGCATGTCGAGACCGAGGCGGTCGATGATGTGGCTGCCAAGATCGGCCACGCTATCGATCTGTTCGGACGCGAGCGCGTGCTGCTGCATCCAGACTGTGGATTCGCGACGTTCGCCGACAATCCAATCTGTGCGGCGACCTCGGCCGAAGCCAAGCTCGCGGTGATTGCCCGTGCTGCGGTGAAATTCGTGAGCTGATTTCACCTTTGAGGTTCACCGCGCTAACGGCGCGATGCGGTCCGACGATGGAATTCGCGGCCGCTTGTCCGTCTGGGAGGCGAAGAGCAGCACCGAAGGCCAATCGAGCGTCGTCGGGCAAGTCTTGGAAACCACCTGTGAAACTGGGCAAGGCGCGGCCGCTTCCATGATTTGTGGCGGTTGCCTATCATGGATTTCCATGAGATGCCGCGAGGCCCCGCCGTGATATACCCTAGGCGAAAATCCTGACTTGGGACACGTTGCCGGGCTGACGGCGGTCGGTCGCCGAGGCATTGCGCCGTCAACGCCAGGAGCAACCGATGTTAAAAGCAGCGCCGGTCCTTGAACGTTTTGGCTTTGCGATCGCGGGCTTCAGCGCCGCGCTCGTTTTGACGCGGTCGATGCCCGAACTATCTGGCTTCGTCGTGGCGTTTGTCGCCATTCTGGGCCTGGTGATGATCGTCGGGGGTGGTTGGCAGGAACGTAGGCGCGCGAAGAGGACGAGCAGCAAAGCCGAACAGGCATTGCGCATCATCGAAAGCATGCCGGCGCTTGCATGGTTTGCCGATGCAGGCGGGAAGTTTCTCTATATGAGCCGCAGCCCCCGGGCAGTCACAGGGTTGCCTCGGGAAGACCTCGTCTCAACGAAAGACGATGAATTCGGTCTTCGGAAAGTCATTCATTCCGATGATCTTGATCGTGTCCTTGCAGCCTGGCGCCACAGCCTGCAAACAGGTCAAGATTACAGCTGCGAACATCGCATGTGGCGTGCAGATGGCACGTATCGCTGGTTCCGCAGTTTCGGCTTGCCCGAACGCGATCACGATGACCACGTCGTCGGATGGTATGGCACGACTGTCGACATTGACAAGTTGAAGACAACTGAAGCTGCTTTACGCCGAAGCGAGCGCTCACTGCAGCAAATCATAGATACTGTTCCTGTGTTGATCTGGTGCCTGTCTCCAGATGGGCATCCCACATATTTTAACAAACGAATGGTCGAGTACACCGGCGTGTCGGTCGATCAATTGGGGGCTCCGAGCCCGCAACGGTTCGATGCGGTGGTCAAGACCATCATACATTCCGATGATTCGGCCGCCGTCCGCACTGCTGTTGAAAACGCGATAATGACAGGGGAAGGCTTTTCGTTGAAGCATCGCCTTCGTCGGTCGGATGGCGTGTATCGTTGGGTCGATGCGCGCGCCGTGCCGATGCGCAATGACGAAGGTGCCATCGTGCAGTGGTATGGCCTTTGTCTTGATATCGACGCTCAGGTGCACACCGAGGACGCCCTGCGGCGGAGCGAACAGAAACTTCAGCGACTTGCCGATGCGGTGCCCGCCCTGATCTGGAGCACGGAGCCGGATGGCACGCCAGTTTACGTCAGCAAGCGGTTCACAGAGGCTACTGGCGCCACGCTAGAGGACATCATCGCAGATGACGGAAAGCCGTCACTGAGCGTCGTGCATCCGGTGGACAGGCCTGAGGCTATCGCGGCGTTCAGGTGGTCATGCGAGACGGGCGAGCCCTATCTCCAGAGATACCGCCAGGTCCGGCGCGATGGTGCCTATCGCTGGACCGAGACGCGTGCCGAACCATTGCGCGACGATGCCGGCAACATTATTCAGTGGTACGGCGTAAGTGTCGATATTCACGATATGATGATGGCGCAGGGCGCGTTGCGTGACCGGGAGCGCGAACTCTCGCAACTCGTGGACATGGTTCCGAACCAGGTTTGGCGTCTCGCGCCCGACGGGGAGCCGACATTTTATAACAAGCGCCTGGTAGACTTCCTCGGCCTGGACGTCGCAGCTATGGACAAGCCGGGCATGAGCCGCCTCGCGGCCGCTATCGCTGCTCTCGTCCATCCCGATGATAGGGCCAGCCTGGAGGAAGCGCTCAGCTATTCCCTCGCCAGCGGCGAGCAGTTTTGCATGAAGTTTCGTCAACGTCGCGCGGACGGTGCGTATCGCTGGCTAGAGTCCCGTGCGGAGCCGCTGCGCGACGATGCAGGCGTTATCCTTGAATGGTACGGCACGAATGTTGACATTGACGACATGGTGCGCACGCAAGAGACGTTGAGCGATCTTTACAGCGACCTTGCGGAACGTGAAGCCAGAATCCGACGATTGATCGATTCAGACATTATCGGGATCGTCATATGGGATCTGGACGGAACACTTATCGACGCCAATGACGCGTTTCTCCGCATGGTTCAGTACGAGCGGGAGGATATGAAGGCCGGACTTCGATGGTTCGATATGACTCCGCCCGATTGGCAAGAAGTGCATGCTCGCGAGGAGGCCGAAGAGCTCGCGGCGACGGGCAAGATGCAGGCGCGCGAGAAGGAGTATTTCAGGAAGGATGGCACCCGGATATCTGTATTGATCGGGGCTGCGTGTTTTGAGGGGCAGTCTCGGCAAGGTGTCGCATATATTCTCGATTTGACTGAACTAAAGCGTGCGGAAGCTGCATTGCGCGAGAGTGAGCGGCGACTTCAGCAACTCGTTGACACGGTTCCGACGCAGATCTGGTCTGTGACGCCCGAAGGGAAGCCGTCGTACATTAACAAAACCATGTTGGACTATACCGGCATGAGTCTTGAGCATTTCGATGCCGAAGGTGAATTGCGCGGTGCGATCGACGACCTTGTCCATCCGGATGACAGAGATGCTTTGGTTGCAGCCTTGAGCCGTTCATTCCGCACTGGCGAGTCTTTCGCCTTGAGATTTCGTAACCGCCGACGGGATGGGGTATACCGTTGGCAGGAAGGCCGCGCGGAGCCGCTTCGCGACGAGAGCGGAGAAATCATTCAATGGTACGGCGCCAATGTCGACATTGACGATCAGTTGGCCACGGAAGAGGCGTTGCGGAAACAGGAACAGGAACTGTCGCAGCTTGTCGATGCCTTGCCGGTCCATATCTGGAGCTGGACGCCCGCAGGCAAGCTAGGTTACGTCAACAAGCGAGCCTTGCGGGATCTCGGTTCCTCCAGTGCCAATTTCGAAGATACGATCAAAGTGGCGCAGGAGTTGGTTCATCCCGATGATGCTCCCGAGGTGCTTCGCATATCGCATCAATGCCTCAAAACTGGCGATGATTTTTTGATGCGTTATCGTCGGTGCTGGAAAGACGGCAGCTACCGCTGGATCGAGGCGCGTTGCGAACCTCTACGCGATCGAGATGGTACGATCATGCATTGGTACCAGGTTTCCATCGACATCGACGATCAGGTGCGGGCCGAAGAAGCGCTGCGGGACACCACGCGGCAACTCCAGCAGATGATCGATGCGGTGCCGATCAATATCCTGAGTTTCGATGCTTCGGGTAAAATCACCTCTGCCAGCAAGCGATATGTGGATCAGGTCGGTTCGCCACCGGCGCACATCGAGGATTTCGAATCGCTGGCCCGGCATCTGGCCCACCCTGATGACGTTTCGACAGTGTTACGCAAGGCATTGAATGGGTTTGCGACCGGACAGCCTTTCGTGAACCGGCTTCGCCGGCGCGACAAGGATGGGGCCTATCCGTGGATCGAGGCGCGCGCGCAGCCTTTGCGGGATGCGGATGGCGCTATTGTGCAATGGTACATCGTTTCAATTGATATCAACGACGAAGTGCGCGCACAGGAGGGATTGCGCCTGGCGCAAGAGAGGCTGGCACGTGCGAGCCAGGCAACGAGCCTCGCGGAGCTTTCGGCTTCGATCGCCCATGAGGTGAACCAGCCTCTCGCCGCGGTCGTCGCCAATTCGTATGCTTGTCAGCGCTGGTTAACAGCGGACCCGCCGAATATTGAGCGCGCGCACAGAACGGTGGAGCGGATCATGCGCGACGCCAATGCTGCCGCGGATGTGGTTGGCCGTATCCGTGCTTTGTTCAGGCAATCCCTGGATTCGCGGATCCCGACTGCGCTCGACAGCGTGCTTCTGGAAGCGCGTCAGCTCATGGCCGAGGAGGCGATGCGACGCTCCGTGCTGCTGGATATCGAGGTCGAGAGCGGCCTGCCGTCCGCTGCGGTTGATCGCGTTCAACTTCAACAGGTTCTGATTAATCTCATGCGCAATGCAATGGAAGCGATGGACGGTGTCGCGAGTGACAAGGTTATGAAGGCGCGTATGCGGCGGAACGGGAATGTGATCCAGACCGAGATCAGCGATTGTGGCTTGGGGATCGACCGTCCTGACAGGATCTTCGAACCGTTCTTCACGACCAAGGAGCAGGGGATGGGCATGGGGCTGGCGATTTGCCGTTCGATCATCGAGTCCCATGGGGGGAAATTATGGGCGGAGGTGAACGAATCGCCCGGCGCAACGTTCATCTTTACTTTGCCAATCGAACCGAACGAAGTTGCATGACGAACGACGACTATACCGTCTTTATTGTCGACGACGATATCCGCATTCGCGAGTCGCTCGGCGAGTTGCTGGCGTCACATGGCATCACGGCGATTACCTTTGCGTCCGCCGGAGAATACGTCGATGCCGATAGGTCGCAACGGCCGGCATGTCTGATTCTCGACGTCGAATTACCTGATATCAATGGCCTCGACCTGCAAAAGCAAATCGCAGAAGGGGATCACCCTCCGATCGTATTCATTACCGGACATGGCGACATTCCTTCGACGGTTCGCGCCATCAAGCACGGCGCCGTGGATTTCCTGACCAAGCCGTTCAGTGACGAGGCGCTCATGCAGGCGATCCACACGGCGGTCGCGCAAGACAGGCAGGCGCATGCGGAACGAGCCGAACTTGACACCCTCAAGCATCGTTATCTGGAATTGACGCCGCGCGAACGTGAGGTGCTACCGCTCATTATCAGTGGTCTTCTCAACAAGCAGGCGGCAGCGGAGCTTGGGATTAGCGAGGTCACGCTCCAAATTCACCGCAGGAACGTCAAACAGAAGATGGCGGCGGCGTCGCTGGCCGATCTTGTGCGGATTGCGGAGAAACTACAAATTCCGGTAACTCATCCGCGCCGGGCAGGAGACGAAGAAAAGTGAATCGAAAGCACCGTTAGTGCGGTCGCCGACGATAACGATTCCGACTAGCTGTAGGCTCTCGATGCGGAGCTGGCATCGACTAGCTCCGATCTGAGGCTCTATCTGGTCGCGAACGGCGCGCCCAAGCTGATCGCATTCATGACCGGCCATGGCGCCGTTTGATGAACATGCGGGCCATGCAAGCCAGCACAGTCGGCGAGATTTGGATTCGGGGCACCGGGGCGTGAACTGGTGAACGCTATTGAGCTCACGCCCTCGGTTCCGGATTGACTCAACGAGCGGTCAGTAATCCCAGAAGACGGGCACCCACCGGAAGGCGTCGCCGTCGACCGCTACTCGGCCGATCGACGGAAACGGCAGGTGAGTAGCAACCAGCATCTCACCGGTCCCAGCCAATTCCTGCAAAAGACGAACCCGAACGCGCGCCGCTTCCTCGGGGTCGTGCTCGAAACCGTTGTGCCAGTCGGGCTGTTCGAACCCGACCGCAAACACGGCATCGCCGGCGAACGTCAACGCCTCGCCGCCGGACGCCAGGCGAACCACGCTGTGCCCGGGGGTGTGGCCGCCGGTACGACGGACGATCACACCCGGCGCAATCTCATGTTCCTCATCGAACTGCCGCAACTGGTTGTGGTAG
The DNA here is from genome assembly GCA_049647485.1 of Xanthobacteraceae bacterium. Taxonomy (GTDB): domain Bacteria; phylum Pseudomonadota; class Alphaproteobacteria; order Rhizobiales; family Xanthobacteraceae; genus 62-47. Next base: position 20,063 of record JBARXT010000282.1, on the reverse strand, counting down.
TCCTTCGTGAATCGCTTGGCGGCGGCCCGAAGCGCGTCCGGAAAGCCCTCCGGCATGGCCGTGTGAGAGAAATCGGGCGACTCCCAGAACTTGACCTCCGCAGTTGCCACGTGAATTTGCAGATCCGGACGCAGTCGATCTTTCACTCCGTCGACGAGCAGCCCGCCGACGTGATCCATATGCATGTGGGTCAACACCACATCGGTCACGGACGCCAGATCGATGCCTGCGGCTTCCAGCCGTTTGATCAACTGCCCCGCTCGCGGCAAGTGCAGGTCCGGGTCGGCTCCCAATCCGGCATCGATGAGGATGGTCCTGTCGCCGCTGCGTACCACGACCACGTTCAGCGCCCAGTCGAAAGCGTCGGGCGGCAGGAACATGCCGTTCAACCACGCCGCGCGGTCGGTCGGATCGGCGTTGTGTCCCAGCATTTTGGTTGGCAGTGGCAGCACGCCATCGCTGACCACCAGCACGTCGATGTCGCCGACCTTCAGCGCATAGCGCGAAGGGACCAATTCGTCGGGACCCGATTTAGCGGGATGTGAGGTGTTGTGAATGTTCATGTCTGTCTCCTGCTGGTTATCGACTGACGCATGGCATTGACGATGCTATGTTGAGGTGTGTTTTCGATCGATTGGGTCGAGGAATAGGGTGAGCGATACTCTGGTATGGGTTCGTCACTCAGGTTGCGGGGTATCGTGTATCGATATCGACGTCGTCAGAATGGTCGGACGGCACTCCTCTCGCTTGCTGATTATCTGTTCGAGATGCGCGCCATGGATACGGGTGACGAAAAGGACCCATGGAGTTTTCCAAACATGGATGCTTTCCGATAACGGGTCGTTGCTCAGGTCAGTTGCAGCCCGCCATCGACCGTGATCACCTGGCCGGTTGTCCATGTCGCTTCCGGGTCGGCGAGCCGCACGATCCAATTCGCGATATCGTCGGGAATGCCGCGACGTCGGAGCGGAATCCGCGCACGCTCCTGCTCCTTGAGCGCCGCAGCCTGCTCCGGAGACAACCCCATCATTCCGGTCAGGGCGCCCGACTCCGTGGGGCCTGCTGCAACGGCGTTCACCCGGATGCCGAGCGGGGCCAGTTCCAGTGCCCAACACCGCGTCAGATGCTCCAGCGCCGCTTTGCTGGCCGCATAGTGGGAGAGTCCCGCCGCAGGTTTGTGGCCAAATGTGCTCGAGATATTGATGATGCTGCCGCGCGTTTTTTGCAGATGCGGAAGGGCGGCCGAAGCAAGCAGACTCGGGCCGAGAACATTCACCGAGAAAATGTCCGTGATGCGATCGGCTTTTGCTTCGGCAAGTGGAAGAATCGCACCCGCGCCCGCATTGTTGATTAGCGCATCCAGTCTCCCCCACCTGTCGATCGCTTCTGCGATGGTGCGCTCGGCGTCTTTGGGGGAGGCGGCATCCGCCGTCAGTCCGGCGATATTCGGGTGTTCGGCCGCCACCTCATTGATCGGCCCCGAGCGTCGGCCGGTAACGAGAACCTTGTCGTCCTGCCGCGCGAAGCGTAACGCTGCCGCGCGTCCGATGCCCGAGCTGCCGCCGGTGACGATAACGACCCTTTGTTGATCCTGCATGTTTATGCCTTTGATACGACGAGAAAGTACGATCGCTTCGCGTTGAGGGTTACCGGCAGTGCATCCGCCGTCGATGGAGATCGCAGCTTCCCGCACGATGTCCTGTGTCCTCGCGTTCGCTTCAGATCGATGTGAAATGGAAGCCGCGCCTTTTCGCCAGGCGCGGCTGAGTTATGGGACGCCTAGAGGTCGGTGACCCGTTCGGGATCTGCCGACGCCAGCGCGGCGGCACGCTCGGCCGCGGGCGGATAGATCCACACGGTATTGATCTCCTGCTTGGTCTTCTTCGCCACCTCGCCGACCATCTCCACTGTGCGGTCCCAGCCCCGTGTGAACAGCGCGCCGGCTTCTCCAAGGTCGAGACAGGTGACGTAAGCTTTCTGATGATACTGTTTGGTGGGAACGCCAAGCAGTTCTGCTGCCGCGTTGTGGCCGGCGAAAGCACCCATTCGGGTGGCATGCTGACACGACATCAGCGCGTAGTTGCCGTCGTCGTCGCAGGCCGCACGTGCGGCGTCGCCTGTGGCGAAGACACCGTCGATGCCAGGGACATGCAGATCGCGGTCGACCAGCAGCCGTCCGAAATTGTCGCGCTCGGCCGGCACTTGTTGGGTTAGCGGCGCGGCCCGCATCCCAGCCGCCCAGATCACGGTTTTCGCTTCGATATGGTCACCATCGGACAAGGTCACGCCGGTTTTGTCCAGCGATGCGACGCCCGTCCCGAGCCGGGTTTCCACGCCAAGTTTGCGCAGGGCCTCCACAATGATGGGTCGAGGACCTTCGCCCATGTCGGGGGCAATCGCGTTGTTTCGGTCGACGATGATGACGCGCGGCGTGGCCTTCTTGCCCAGAATGGCGCGGAGCCGAGCGGGGATTTCCGTCGCTGCCTCGATGCCGGTGAATCCGCCGCCGGCGACGACCACCGTATCGCGACCGTTGATCGCCGGGCGGCTGGCAAGGTCGTGCAGGTGTCGGTCGAGTGCGATGGCATCGTCGAGTTGATCGACGCTGAATCCATGTTCGGCGAGGCCGGGAATATCCGGGCGAAACAGCCGGCTGCCGGTCGCTATGATGAGACGATCGTAGGAAAGGGCTTTCCGCCCGCCGTCCAGGGTGACGATCTCAACGGTGCGAGCCCTGGTGTCGATTGCATCCGCACGACCTTGCACATATCCGACGTCGATAGCCTTCAGAACATCCAGTAAGGGAGCCGTCAACGTCTCCGGCTTCGGTTCGTAAAGTCTTGGACGCACCACAAGGGTCGGTTCAGGCGCCACCAGAACGATTTCAAGGGTTGCGGGTGAAACGCCCTGGATCTCGCGCAGGCGCGCGGAGGACAGGGCCGCATACATGCCGGCAAAGCCGGATCCAATGACAACAAGTCGCATGATACATTCTCCAGTCGTTCGAATTCGATGCTGAAATTCAACGCGGGCTAGGTGTTGACGAAAGACAACAGTTCGGCGTTGATGATGTCGGCGTGCGTGGTGCACATCCCGTGCGGCAGGTGCGGGAGAACCTTGAGCGTGCTGTTTCTGAGCAGCTTTGCCGAGAGAAGCGCGGAATCGGCGATGGGCACGATCTGATCGTCGTCGCCGTGCAAGATCAGCGTCGGCACAGCGATGGATTTCAGGTCTTCGGTAAAGTCGGTCTCCGAGAAGGCCTTGATGCCGTCGTGATGCGCGTTGGCGCCGCCCATCATGCCCTGACGCCACCAATTCCACACGACCGTCTGCGATGCCTTGGCACCGGGCCGGTTGTAGCCGTAGAACGGACCGCTCGCGAAATCGAAGTAGAACTGCGACCGGTTGGCGGCAAGCTGCTTGCGCAGCCCATCAAATAAGTCGATTGGCAGACCGCCGGGATTTGCCGGAGTCTTGAGCATCAGCGGCGGTACGGCGCCGATCAGGACCAGTTTGGCGACGCGTTCCTTGCCGTGACGTGCAACGTAGCGCGCGGCCTCACCGCCACCAGTGGAATGGCCGATATGGATGGCGTTGCGAAGATCGAGATGTTCGGTCACCGCCGCCACATCGGCCGCGTAATGATCCATGTCATGGCCCTCGCTGACTTGAGACGAGCGGCCGTGTCCACGACGATCGTGGGCGATGACGCGATAGCCCTTCCCGATGAAGAAGAGCATCTGAGTGTCCCAGTCGTCGGAACTCAGCGGCCAGCCGTGGTGAAAGACAATCGGCTGTGCCGTCTTCGGGCCCCAATCCTTGTAGAAGATTTCGACACCGTCCTTGGTTCTGACTGAGATCATTGGATCGGCTCCTGTTGCGATGTGGGGTGATGCGGCTTCTTCGGTGCCCGCGGCCGACGAGGAACGGATGGTGAGCGATGTGGCGTACATCATCGTGGTCGCGAGGATTTTCCTTCTTGTGATGTTCGGAAGCTGGCTGACGGAACGATTCCAGGCCATTTCTTGTCTCCGTAATTGCGTTAGTCTCGGATGACTTGTAGCGAACCGAATTCGCTGGTGCCCCAGCGTGATTGCTACCCTTGCAGCGCGATTGCCGTTAACGCACGCGCTTGCGCCAATCGGTCGGCGTCTCACCCGTCAGGCGTTTGAATGCCGCAGCGAAGGCCGTCTGTGAGGCGTAACCGAGGGCTGCTGCGATCGAAACGACAGAGTCTTCGGTGTGGCGAAGCATATCCATCGCCCGCTCCAACTGGCGTTGACGCAGCCAGGCGTATGGCGAAAGGCCGGTACTGTCCTTGAATGCGCGGCAGAAATGGAAGCGCGAGAGGCCGGCATCCGCCGCTAGGGCTGCGAGCGAAACGTCGGCCGTGTTGCTTGAGTGCAGGCGCTCGATCGCCTGACGCAACACCTTCGGCGACAGTCCCCCTCGCACAGGCAGAAAGCCACTTGATGAGCCTGCGTGTGCTACGAGCAAGCGCGTTGCCAGAAGATCCGTCAACTGTTGTCTGAACAAGGCATTCAGAGCGTCATGGTCTTCGAGAGCATCCATCGCGCTGATAAGCAGGCGCGAGGTTGTCGGATCTGGATGGCCCGTTCGTTCCTGTAACTCATCTGTCGCGGTCTTGCCGGCCTCGTTCGCAACGCGCTGCAGCGTCCGGTTCGGCAGATAGAGTTGAATGACGTCGACAGGTCCGGGAATGTCCCATCTGGCGCTAGATCCGGCCGGAATGATCGTCACCGCCCCGGGACGAGCCGTACCGATTGCAACCGTCTTTCCGGAGCGTCGTTCCAGCCGCTGCATCGCGCCGGTATAGGTCATGAGCACGTGGTCAGTCATAGGTTCGACCATGTCGTGCAAGGCGCCATGCTTCCAATGTGCGATCGCGCTGCCGGATAGATCAAGTGTCAGGTGAAGCGGTGCGATCCTGAGGACGCGCGCCATTTCATCTTCAGCAGAACGCAGTCCGTCGGCGGGCCGCTGATGCGGTTCCGCCTTCGCGGAAGTGGACGAAGGCTTCCATTCGGGAGGCTTCACGACCGGTTTGCTCATGGATCGGGTTCTGCGCTGCCGCGACAATGCACGCCTTCCATGCGTCCGTTTCCGGCTCATGGAGGCACAACGTGCTCGCCATTAGTTCGTCTCAATAATGGCGGCAGCGGCTGCATTGCGACATTGCTCGCCGGTATGATCATGGGGGTGCGAGAGGATAGATCAACCTGTCCCTGAGGTTAGTAGACAGCACAGAATCCGCGGATGTTCGCTCACATCAGTGATGTCAAACCTGTCGTCAGGATAGAATGCGTGCCTAGGTTGGCGGTCGCAACGCATCTTCAAGATCGGACGCCGCATCCCGCAGGTCACTGTTTCCAGACTTCAAGACGATATCAACGAACGTCACGTTGGATGGTCAGCGCTATTCGTTCAACGCACCCTCTCATATCTCAACAAAGAAACGGAGAGGGCCGTGTCATTACAGGAAACAGATTCGTGCATTTGCTCGTCGGACCGCCCCGAGGTCGATACCGCAGAAGCTGAGGCCGTGTTTTCATTTCAGCCGACACTGCCGGATAGCCGCGTCGGAAAGCATCGCGAACGACCGAACAGAATTGGAGCGCAAGGCAGCAACAAAACGGGCCGCGTTGTTGCCGACCTGAGATTCTCCACACAGCCATTCAGGATGAATTGCTCGGTAGTCGATCGAATCGATCGTCGGTCTGGCGTTGTTGATACCTCTGACGAGATGCTCATCAGGCATGTCGCGCGGGGTGACAAAGCTGCGATGCGCGTCATATTCGTCCGTCATCGCACAAGGCTATTTCGCTTCATCTTTCGGCTGGTCCACGACCGTGAGAACGCCGAAGACATCGTCAGCCAGGTGTTCCTTGACGTGTGGCGTTTCGCTCATCGGTTCGAATATCGTGCACGCGTATCCACCTGGTTGCTCTCGATCGCACGCTTCAAGGCGATCAATTTTATGCGGCGGAGGCCTCATGAACGCATCGATCGGATTGATCTTACTGGAGTCGAGGATGTCGGCGATACGCCGGAGGCAGCGATTGACCGTGGAGAAGTATGCAAGATTCTTCACATGTGTCTCGAAGAGTTGTCGCCTGCCCATCGTCAGGTGATCGATCTGTTCTACTATCGTGACTATTCGGTCCCCGAGTTGAGCGAACGGATTGGGATCCCACAAGCCACGGTGAAAAGCCGGTTGTTTTACGCGCGCAAGCATCTCGCTCGGGTTCTCGCCCGTGTGGGACTCGAAGCCAATTCGATTTGCCCATCGTGCAGCGAACGGTCTGATCGAGCGCAGATTTCGGTGCCGGTCAGAGGCTCCTCGAGCGACTGAGCTGCGGGCGGAGCTCCCTTCAGGCGCTCCTGTTCCCGATATGCTCCCGCGGTAAGACAATCGAGCGCAATACATGGATTTCCATGAGATACGGCTGCGGGCGATCGCGGTAGAAGGGGGCGAGAGGCCAATCGGTCGAAGTGCTCGGAAAATGTGCTGGATCAGGTGCGGTCGATCTCATGCAGTATTTACGCTGAAGGATCGATCTTACATGTCGGTTGAGCCCGCCCGAGGTCATGGTCTTTTGGCTATCGTCGTCGTCGTGATTGGAATCGTTCCGCAGCGTGTCGCAGGTGATCGATGGTGAGAACGAAAAGATCCGTTGTGGCAGTGGTCGACGACGATCTGCGGTTGCTTGAGTCTCTGGAAGATCTTCTTGAGTCAGCCGGTTATCGCGTGCGCTGCTTCTCATCGGCTCAAGCGATCCTCGACGGCGGATTATCCGATGTCGATGTTTTGATTACGGACATCGGGCTGCCGGGCATTGACGGGTTCGAACTCCGAAATCAGGTGCGTGCGGCGCGACCGGATCTGCCTGTATTTCTCATTACAGGGCGCCACGAAATCGCGGACCAGAATCGCGCTCAGGGTATCAGCGGATTTTTCCGGAAGCCGTTTGACGGACGGTTGCTCCTCGCAGCGGTAACGGAAGCCTTGCATCACGCAGAGAGGGGGAAGGATCATGACAACTGATCGTCTGCTTCAATCGAAATCACTCTCGCTTTCGTCGAGCCGGGATGAGGCAGAGTATCCTTTGGTAATTATCGTTGATGACGATACGTCGGTGCGGGAAGCGCTGTCTGAGCTGGTTTCGTCGGCGGGGTTTGAATCGGCAAGTTTCGCGTCAATCGCGGAACTGCTGGAGGCCGACGTGCTCGGTCGGCTCGGCTGCCTGATCCTTGACGTCAGAATGCCGGGGGCGAGTGGCCTTGATCTTCAGCACTATCTCGCGCGGACAGGAAATCCAAAGCCGATCGTCTTCCTGACGGGGCACGGCGATATTCCAATGAGCGTACAAGCAATGAAAGCCGGAGCCGTTGATTTTCTAACGAAGCCGGTTCGGGATCAAACGCTTCTGGATGCCGTATCCGCCGGCATTGCGATTGATGCTGCCCGGCGCCGGGAGGCTATCGTTGTGAAGGGCAGTATCGATCGCTTCGAGAAGTTGACGAAACGCGAACGGAACGTTCTCCAAGGCGTGGCAAACGGGCGGCTCAACAAGCAAATCGCCTTTGAACTGGGTATCAGCGAAGTTACCGTGAAGATGCATCGAAGCAACGCCATGCGCAAAATGGCAGTAAGGTCGCTGGGCGATCTGGTCCGGGTGTGGGAGACGCTTCCAGTTTCAATGCGCGCAGAGAGACTGGATGGTCCCGCATATGGAACGCCTTCTTAAATCGTGGTTCTAGCCGTGTTGCTTGCCCTTAACGGCACCGCGATAGAGGCGAGAAAATTATGTATGAGATTTCAGGCTCATCCAGAAGGGCGCCATTCCGTGGTTCACAGGAATAGCTTTCTCGATCTGCCGACGGATGGAGGGGTTTGCAGGCAGCGTGTGATCCACTTGCCGCTCGCGTGCCGGTTCGGCCGCTACAATCACCGCCGGACGGCAAACAGCATCGGAGCCTCCAGAAAGAACCTTGGGTCGATCGAGGCGCGTCATCCAAAGGTGCGAGCCATCTTGGCGAGCCTCGAAGCCGGCCAGAAAGCCGTTAGGCAGGGCGATGCCCGCAAGGCCGATCGGTCGACGCGCGCAATTATTGCGTCAATGGGCAATCATGGGTCGGCAAGCATTGGTTATCTGGAAGGTCCGCCATGGCGCTAATCAGAAACACCGGCCTCCGACAGGCGAGGCTCCAGCGCTGTGGTGCGGACCTTTCGAATCACTCTCTCTAGAGACATTTTGCTGCTTTGCGATCCGACTTCGGTCGGGTCGATGTGTGTGGGTCGAAGAAGCGGTTAAAACGGTCGACATCGAAGCCTTTCGGTGGCTCATCTCATGCGCAAGCCGGCCACCTACAAAATGTAATGATGGGATAACCTGATTGCAGTTGAAATGGGTGGTTTCGGCGTTTCTAGTCGATGCCGGATGGACCGGATCAGGATTTGGTCCTGCAACGAGAAAGTGGACGCGTTCGCGATTGTGTCGAGCCGCCACCGGTTGAGGCGAGGGACTAGGTGTGGCCAGAAAAGTAGCTTTGATTGCGGGCGTGGGCGGCATGTGCGGTGGCAACATGGCGCGCATGCTGCACGACAGCGGCGAATGGGACGTGATTGGCGTGTCGCGCGGCGACCCTGAACTCGGCGACTGGGTGCGTCACATTCCGGTCGATCTGCTCGATCGTGAGGCGACACTGAAGACGCTCGCCGGGGTGAAGGGCGTTACCCATATTTTCTATACCGCGCTGCTGAACGGCCGCACCTTCGACGAGGAGAACGACCTCAACAGCCGCATGGCCGCGAACTTTCTCGACGGCGCGGTGCCGCACGCATCGGATTTGCAGCACGTCCATGTACTGGAGGGCGTCAAGTGGTACGGCTATCACCTGGGCGACTACAAGACGCCGGCTCGCGAGGACGATCCGCCTTGCGTGCCCGCCTATTTCTACGAAGCACAGCACAATCATGTGCTGAAGCTGCAGCAGGGCAAGCCGTGGACATGGTCAACCACGCGGCCCGGTGCGGTCTGCGGCTACGGCAATGGCGCACGCATCAATCTGATGACGGTGCTCGCGGTCTATGGCACCATCATGAAGGCGCTGAAGCAGCCGTTCTATTTCCCCGGCGACGAGGATACCTATAACGCCATCACCTTCGCTTCCGACGTTCGCATTCTCAATCGCGCCATGCTGTGGGCGTCGACCGATCCGCGCGCGGCTAATCAGGCATTCAATATCGGCAACGGCGATTCCTTCCGCTGGAAATACATGTGGCCGCGCCTCGCCGCGATGTTTGATCTCGAGCCCGGCCCGGTAAAGACCATGCGCCTGACCGAGTTCATGGATAACAAGCGCGACCTGTGGAATGAGATCGTCGCTGGCAACGGTTTGCGCCAGACCGATCTGTTCCGCCTGGTGCCCTGGGCCTATGCCGACACCGTGTTCCGCCGCAAGTGGGACAACATGATCAGCATGGTGAAGGCTTATCAGTACGGCTTCACCGAAATGATCGACAGCGAGCAGATGATGAAGGACATCATCGGCGATTTCCGGGCGCAGAAGATCATTCCGTAGGATTTCGCTATCGCGAGGGCCAAGCAATCTCAGCTCTTCAATGCGGAACGAATTGAAATTGAATCAGCATTGTTGTCATGGCCGGGCTTGTCCCGGCCATCTACGTCTTTGAACTTGCGTTGGCCTTAAGGCGTGGATGCCCGGGACAAGCCCGGGCATGACGGATCAAGTTGCTTTGCTTCGCTCCCTGATCCGATCCCGGCACATTCATCCCGGTCAAAAAAATGCCCCGCCGCCGACAGTGCCGGCAGCGAGGCAAGTGGTCCCCTCGGGAGGATCTATAAGAGGCCGTCCTAATCAGCCGCCTTGGCCAATCGTCCGGCTTCGATGGCTTCGATCTGCAACGCCATGTAGCGGCTGTAGATACGGCATTGCGAGAACGCGCCGCCGGTGAACCACAGTCCGGCCTGCGGCGTGCGCACCCACATGTTACGCAGTTCCTGCGTCGCGTCCTCGAAGCCCCAGATGCGGCCGACACGTTGCGCCACGTCTTCGCCGAACAGGGCGCCAACCATATGGCCCTGACCTTTGTAGCCCGTTGCCAGCACCACGAGGTCGGCATTGTGCGTCGAGCCATCGTTCATCTCGATGCCGCGAGCGCCGAACTGCTTGATGTCGGCGGCCTGAACGAGACCGATCTGGCCGTCGGCAATCAATTCCGAGCAGCCGACGTTGAAGTAATAGCCGCCGCCACGCTGGCGGAATTTCAGCGGCCAGCCGGTGCCATCCTCGCCGAATTCGAGTCGGAAGCCAGCCTTCTCCAGCCGTTGCAGCAGCGGCGCGTCGATTTTCCGCACCTCGTCGGTGATGATCTTGTGCGCGATCTTCATCACCGCCAGCGGCACCGATGAGTTCAGCGTGTCGCGCACCTCGATCGGCGGACCGTCGCCGAGATAGGTCTTGTCGTAAAGCTGCGCGCTGGGGTCGACATTGATCACCATGGTCGGGCTGCGTTGAACCATGGTGACGTTGACGCCGTTAGCCTGCAACTCCTGCGCGATGTCGTGCGCACTGGTGCCGGTGCCCATCACCAGCGCTGATTTTCCGTTCCAGTCCGCGCCCCTGGTGAACTGGCTGGAATGCAGCACGGTGCCCTTGAAATTCTCGATGGTCGGAATCGTCGGAATATTAGGCACGCTGCTGACGCTGGTGGCGAGCACGATGTGCTTCGGTCGCATGACGCGCGGCGCTTCGCCTTCGCGGCGGACCGTGGCCTGCCATGTCGCGCTGGCGCCGTCGTAGCTCGCGCCTTCGAAAGTGGTGCGGGTCCAGAAGTCGAGGTCCATGCTCTCGACATAGGTTTCGAGCCAGTTGGCGATCTTGTCCTTCGGAATGTAATCCGGCCACGTCACCGGAAAGGGCATGTAGCGCAGGTGATTCACCGGCGTCTTGTTGTGCAGCTTGAGGCCATTGTAGCGCAGCCGCCAGTTGTCCCCGATGCGTTCTTCCTTGTCGACGATCAGCGCATCGAAGCCGAGCCGCTTCAGTTCGACCGCCGCCGAGATGCCGGCATGGCCACCGCCGACGATCAGCACGTCGGGTTCGCGATCCGCATAGGCGAGGTGCCGCGCGCGCTGGTCGAGCCAGCTGGCCTCGGCGAAATCGCGCGCGTGCGACACCGGTTCGTTGTCGCGGCGGCGCGCGGCGCAGATGCCGTCCATGTCGAGCAGCGTGGAAATCGTCCAGGCCTGCGGATGATCGCCTGGCAATAACCGGACGACGCCGAGCCCGGCGCCGTTCGCGGAGACGAAGCGAAAAATCGCCTCGATCACCTCGCGCCCGGCGACAGTGACGCGACGCGGCGTCAGAAGATCGCCGGCCACGCTGAAGTCCCGCGCTTTCGCCTCACCGGCATCGCGCAGCAAAGTGTCGCAGATGGTGTCGCGGCCGCTTTGGGTGAAGATGTTCCACGACAGTCCGCACAGATTGCGCCAGTGGCAATCGGCCGCGAACAGCGCCGTTAGCGCCGTCTTGTCTCTGCCCGCGAGCGACTGATTGAAAGCCGCGACCCATGTTCGCGCCTGTTGCTCCGCAGGCGCCTCCACCTTGCTCAGCATTGCGGGTCCTTCCGTTCTCGTTGTTGTTTCATCCCACCCAACGGAATGCTGCGGATGGTTTCAACTAACAGAAAGTTATTCATCGATAATGTTTTGTAATGAAGGTAGTGCAGATGGCGCCACGTCGGATTGCCGCACTCAGATCGTTTTGGCGAATTCCGCGGCGCTTTTGCGCAGCCAGCTTAGGAAACTGCGGCCCTTGCGGTTGAGCGGCCGGTTCTTCGGCCACACCACGTAGTGCGCCAGCCGTCGCTCGAACGGCGCGTTGAACAGCGGCACCAGCGTTCCGTCGCGCAACTCGTTCTGCAGCAGATGGAGTTGCCCCATGGCGACGCCGACGCCTTCCACTGCCGCCTGATAAGTCAGGATCGAGGTGGAGAAGCTGATGCCGTCCTCGGACAACAGATCGGTGCGATACACGGCGGCCAGCCAGTCGTGCCAGTCGGTGCGGCGGTAATGCGAATGCAGCATCGGCACCTTCTTGAGGTCGTCGAGTTCCACCAGCCGCGCCCTTGCCAGCAGTTTTGGGCTGCACACCGGCTGGATCAGGTCCTTGAATAGCAGTTCCGTCTCGGCGCCGCGCCACTGGCCGTTGCCGAACTGGATGGCGAGGTCGACATTGTCCTTCTCGAAATCGACCGGCGCGACCACGTTGCTGATGTTCAGCTTGATGTTGGGGTACGTCACATAGAACGACGGCAGCCGGTGGATCAGCCACTTCGAGGCGAACGTGGTGTAGGTACGCACGTTGAGCGGCTCGATCTTCCGCGTCGCGGTGAGATTGGCGGAAGCGCTGGCGATGATCTGGAATGCCGGCGAGATCTGCCGGTGAAACTGCTCGCCGACCGACGTGAGGCGGATGCCCTGCTTGTCGCGCTCGAACAACCGGACGCCGAGATAATTCTCCAGCGTCTGAACCTGCCGGCTTACCGCCGGCTGGGTCACGCGCAACTTCTGCGCCGCCTTGGTGAAGCTGCCCAGGCGTGCGGTGATTTCGAAAACATGAAGCGGATTCAGGGGCGGCATCGCTTCGCGCATCAGATTCTCCATTACAAAAACTTATAGATGAATAATCTTTCTGTAGTTGCGCGTCAAACCCGCTTCGCGGGACAACGCTTGAAGAACAATCGAAGCGTGGGCCTGCCGGGTATGATCGACGATTTGAACGAAGAACAGCGTGCGTTTGCGGAGTCGGTGCGGCGGTTCGCGGAAGCGCATCTGGTGGATGGTGCGCTGGCGCGCGCGCACGATCCGCGTTTTCCGTTCGACGTCGCCGAGAAACTGGCGAAGCAGGGGCTGCTCGGCATCACTTTCGACGAGAAGGACGGCGGGCAGGGCGGCACCCTGATGGATGCGGTGATCGCGATTCAGGCCATCGCCTCGGTGTGTCCGCGCAGCGCCGACGTGGTGCAGGCCGGCAACTTCGGGCCGATCCGCACGTTCGTGGAATATGCCAGCGACGAGCAGAAGAAGCGCTTCCTGCCGGACTTGTTGGCGGGGCGTAGCGTCATCAGCCTCGGCATGAGCGAGCCGGACGCGGGCTCGGCGGTGACCGAGTTGAAAACGTCCGCGCGGCAGGACGGCGATCACTACGTCATCAACGGCACCAAGGTGTTCGGCACCCACAGCCCCGATGCGTCGGTGTTCCTGGTATACGTGCGTTTCGCGCCCGGCGTGAACGGCATCGGCTCGGTGCTGATCGAGCGCGGTACGCCCGGCTTCACCATCGGCAAGCCATCGCCGTTCATGAGCGGCGAGGAATGGTGCCAGCTCTATTTCGAGGACTGCCGCATTCCGGCGGCGAACGTGCTGCTCGGCATCGGCGGCTTCAAGAAGCAGATCGCCGGTTTCAATGTCGAGCGGCTCGGCAACTCGTCGCGCGCGCTGGCGCTCGGCCGCTATGCTTTCAATCTCGCGCGCGAGCACGCGCTGGTGCGCGAGCAGTTCGGGCGGCCGCTGTGCGAATTCCAGGGCTTGCAGTGGAAGTTCGCGGATATGGCGCTGAAACTCGAATCCGCGCAGCTTCTATTGTATCGCGCGGCGAGCGTCACCGACGGCCTGCCGACTGCGTTCGACACGGCGCTGGCGAAACTCGCCTGCAATCAGGCCGGGTTCGATGTCGCCAACGAGGCAGTGCAGGTCATGGGCGGTACTGGCTACAGTCAGGAATCGCTGGCGGAATATTGCATGCGGCGGACGCGCGGCTGGATGATCGCCGGCGGCTCGACCGAAATTCTCAAGAACCGTGTTGCCGAACATATCTTCGAGCGGCGGTTCGATCAGCGGAAGGCCGTGGTCCGTGCCGCAGAGTAGAACGCTCTCGCCATCGCCGATGTTGTCGCGGGCGCTGCTCGCGCCGCGTAGCATTGCGATCGTCGGTGCGTCGGCTGATCCCTCGAAGGTGGCGGCGCGGCCGCTGCAATATCTGCGGCAAGCCGGTTATGCCGGCACGATCTATCCGATCAACGCGCGACGCGATACGGTGCTCGGCGAGCGCGCGTGGCCGTCGCTGGAGGCGTTGCCGGAAGCGCCCGATCACGCCTTCATTCTCGCCGGCGCGGATGGTGTCGTCGAAGCCGTGCAGGAATGCGCCGCGCGCGGCGTCAAGGTCGCGACCATTCTGGCAACGGGTTTCGCCGAGGCTGGTAGCGAAGGCTTGCAGCGCGTTGACGCGTTGAAAAAGATCGTCGCTGAAACCGGCATTCGCATTCTCGGGCCGTCCAGCATCGGCGTCGTCAACTTTCATGCGAAAGCGCTGCTGACTGCCAACGCCGCGTTCGCCGAGCCCAGCCTGCCGACAGGCGGCGTGTTCGTCGCCTCGCACAGCGGCAGCATGCTGGGTGCGCTGGTGTCGCGCGGCAAAGCACGCTCGGTCGGCTTTGCGGGTCTGGTGTCGGTCGGCAACGAAATCGACCTGACGCTCGGCGAAATCTGCGCGATGACGCTCGATGATCCGGCGGTGACCGGCTACATGCTGTTTCTCGAAAGCCTGCGCCACGCCGACGATCTGCGCCGTTTCGCGGTTGCGGCGGCGGAACGCGGCAAACCGGTGGTGGCCTACAAGCTCGGCCGCTCGCAGCAAGGCGCGGAACTGGCGCTGTCGCATACCGGCGCGCTCGCCGGCGAAGACGACATCGCGAGCGCTTTCCTTTCTGATTGCGGCATTGCCCGCGTCGAAAATTTCGAAGCGTTGCTGGAAACCTTGCCGCTGCTCGGCCGAGTTCCGGCGGGCGCGGTGCGTGGTCGCGCGCCGCGCGTCGGCGTGGTGACCACCACCGGCGGCGGTGCGGCGATGGTGGTGGACGGCCTCGCGCTGCGCGGCGTCGATGTGATGCGTCCGAGCGACGACACCTTCGCACGGCTGCAGAGCGCCGGCGTCAGCGTCGAGCGCGGCGTGCTGGTCGATCTCACCATGGCCGGCACGCGGCCCGACGTGATGAAGGCGGCGCTTGACGTGATGCTGTCGGCGCCGGAGTTCGACCTGATGGTCGCGGTCACCGGATCATCGGCGCGCTTCCGTCCCGAGCTTGCGGTGAAGCCGGTGATCGAAAGCGCATCAACTCACAAGCCACTTGTCTCGTTCCTCGCACCCGACGCGCCCGAAGCGCTCGCGATGTTGTCGAATGCGAACGTTCCGAATTTCAGAACACCGGAAGCCTGCGCCGATGCCATCGCTGCGGCGTTTGCGCGCCGTGTTGCGGTTGCGCCGGTTAGTATCTCGCGTTCTGTCAGACGCAACAAATCAGCACAGTTGAATGAGCACGACGCCTATGCTCTGTTCGCGCGCGTCGGCTTGCCGCACGCATCGTCGGTGGTGCTGCCCGTCGATACGGCTACGATCGATCTGCCGTTTGAGTATCCGGTGGTGGTGAAGCTGTTGTCAAAGACGATTGCACACAAGAGCGATGTCGGTGGCGTGGTGTTGAACGTCCGCGATGAAGCCGGCGTCAAGGCCGCGATGGCGTCGATTGCTGCATCGGTGCGCAACGCCGCGCCGGACAGCGACGCGTCGCAAGTGATTGTGCAACCGATGATGTCGGGGCTCGGCGAATTGTTGCTGGGTTATCGCAAGGACGCCGATGCAGGTCCGGTAGTGTTGCTTGCTGCCGGCGGCATTTACACGGAGATCTATCGCGATCGCAGCATTCGCCTCGCACCGGTGACGTTGGAAACCGCGCGCGAAATGATTTCCGAACTGGCCATCGCGAAAACGCTGCAAGGTTTTCGTGGTCGGCCGAAGGGCGATCTCGAAGGTGTCGCGCAGGCCATCGTCGCGCTGTCGCGTCTCGCGCTCGACGAGGAGTACGACGTCGCCGATGCGGAGATCAATCCGCTGCTGGTGCGGCGCGAGGGCGAAGGCGTTGTGGCGCTCGATGGATTGGTGAGGCTGGCGTGACATGACAATAGCTGCAATCGAACAATTGCCTGACCGTGTGAATGCCGATGTGCCGCTGGTGCGGCGTGGCCGCTTTCTCGTCACGCGCTTCCTGCTTGAAATCGGCGAGACGCAATGGCTGATCGGCGTGCAGGACGGAAAGATCGTTTCCGTCGAGCGCGGACCGTTCGTGATGCCGTCGTGGTCGTTCGCGCTGCGTGCATCGGAAGCCGAATGGCAGACGTTCTGGAGCGCCAATCCTCCACCCGGTCATCACGACTTGATGGCGCTGATCAAGCGCCGTGCGCTCAGGGCCGAGGGCGACCTGAAAATCTTCATGGCTTACCTGCGTTACTTCAAGGACGTGCTGGCCAAGCTGCGCGCGCAGGAGGGGGCAGCATGAGCGCCGCGTTCGAACCCATCATTGGCCGCTATCTCAACCTGACGCTGCTCGGCAAGCCGCATCGCCTCTATGTCGAGGAAGCCGGGCAGGGCGTGCCGCTATTGTGCCTGCACACCGCCGGCGCCGACGGTCGCCAGTATCGCGGGTTGATGAACGATCCGGCGATTACCGCGAACCATCGCGTCATCGCCTTCGATATGCCGTGGCACGGCAAGTCGTCGCCGCCCGCCGGCTGGCACGACGAGGAATACAAGCTCACCTCGCAAGACTATACGACGATGATTCTGGAGGTGATGGACGCGCTCGAACTGGACCACCCCATCGTGATGGGCTGTTCGATCGGCGGCCGCATCGTGCTGCATCTGGCGCTGGAGCATCCCCAGCGGTTTCGCGGCATCGTCGGCCTGCAAGCCGGCGCGCATGTCGATCCGTACTACGATCTGAATTTCCTGCATCACGCAGATGTGCATGGCGGCGAAGTCTGCGCCGCCATCGTGTCCGGTCTGGTCGGCCCGCGCGCACCGGAAAAGGACCGCTGGGAAACGCTGTGGCATTACATGCAGGGCGGTCCCGGCGTCTTCAAGGGCGACCTCTATTTCTACAAGCTCGACGGCGACATTCGCGATCGCGTGGCGCGGATCGATACGATGCGCTGTCCGCTGTTCCTGCTGTCGGGTGAGTACGACTACTCGTGCACGCCGGAGGAGACGCTTGCCGTCGCCAACTCCGTGGCGGGTGCGGAAGCCACCATCATGAAGGGGCTCGGTCATTTTCCGATGAGCGAGGATCCCGAGACATTCATCAACTATCTGAAACCGGTGCTGCAAAAGATCGGAGCGATCGCGCAGCGGCGGCAGGCGACGTGACGTTTTCAACGCCACCGAACGTGGCAGGGAGGGAGAGAGGACGATGCTGAAATCACTATCGATTGCTGCAATGGCGATAGCTTGTCTGGGCTCAGTCGCTCAGGCTCAGGAAAAGCCGCCGATCAAGATCGCGGTCGTCAATGACCAGGGCGGCGTTTACATGGAGGCCGGAGGTCCCGGTTCCGGCGTCGCCGCGAAGCTCGCGGCGGAAGCCTTCGGCAACGAGGTGCTGGGCCGCAAGATCGAGATCATGGTGCTCGATCACCAGAACAAGCCGGACATCGCGGCGTCGCTGACCCGCAAGCTGATCGATGTCGACAAGGTCGATATGTTCGCGGACGGCGCGTCGTCGGCGGCCGGCCTTGCCATGAACGAGGTGACCAAGGCGGCGAAGAAGATCTTCGTCGTGTCCGGCCCGGCGGCGACCAACTTCACCGGCGCGGCGTGCTCGCCGACCACGTTCCACTTCAACTATGATACCTACGCGCTGGCCAATGGCACCGGCAAGGCGATCGTGAAGCAGGGCGGCAACACCTGGTTCTTCCTCACGGCCGACTATGCCTTTGGCCACAGTCTGCAACGCGACGTCTCGCGCTTCGTCGAGGAAGCCGGCGGCAAGGTGCTGGGCTCGGTGAAGCATCCGCTCAACAGCTCGGACTTCTCGTCGTATCTGTTGCAGGCGCAAGCTTCCAAGGCCAAGATCATCGGTCTCGCCAATGCCGGCACCGATACCGTCAACTCGCTGAAGCAGGGCGCTGAATTCGGTATTGTCCAAGGCGGACAGAATTTCGCCGGCCTGCTGGTGTTCATCAGCGACGTGCATGCGCTCGGCCTCAAGGTGGCGCAGGGCCTGATCCTGACCACGTCCTATTACTGGGACCTCAACGACGAGACCCGCGCGTTTTCCGAGAAGTTCGGCAAGCAGATGGGCGGCCGGATGCCGACCATGGTGAACATGGGCGTCTATAGCGGCGTCACCCACTTCCTGCGCGCGGTGAAGGAAGCCGGCACCACCGATAACGAAGTCGTCGCCAAGAAGATGCACGAGCTGCGCGTCAACGACATTTACAACAAGGATGTCGAGATCCGTGCTGACGGTCGTGTGTTGCACGACATGTATCTGGTGAAGGTGAAGTCACCGGAGCAGTCGAAAAAGCCTTACGACTATTATGAAGTTCTCACCAAGATCCCCGGCGCTGAAGCCTTCCGTCCGCTGTCGGAAAGCGAATGCCCGCTGGTGAAGAAGAACTGATGCGAGAACCGGCTCCGGCCTTTCGAGGCCGGAGCCTTCCACCGTGTAATTGAAGAAGGCAGACGGAATGTCGAAACGGGCTGAAACACTGGGCTTCATCGGACTTGGCGTCATGGGCGCGCCGATGTGCAGCAATCTGGCCAGAAAATCGGGATTGCCCGTCGTCGCCACCGACAGCCGCGCGGAGCCGCGCGAGCAGGTCGCCAAAGCCGGTGCGAAGGCCGTAGCTTCCATCGCTGAAGTGGCGCAAAGCGCCGATATCATTTTCCTGTCGCTGCCCAGCATCGCCGAGGTCACCGAGGTGTGTTTCGGCGCGGGTGGCATCGCGTCGGCCAAGGGCCGCGTGCACACCATCGTCGATATGAGCACAAGCTCGGTGAAGGGCACACGCGACCTCGCCGCGAAGCTTGCCGATAAGGGACTGACGTTGATCGACGCGCCGGTGGCGCGGATGCGACAGGCGGCGATCGACGGCACGCTGAGCATCATGGTTGGCGGCAGCGACGAGAATTTTCGCATGGTCGAACCATTTCTCGGCACCATGGGCACCGAGATCACCCATTGCGGCGACACCGGCACCGGTCAGGTGGTGAAGGTGCTCAACAACATGGTGGTGTTCATGACCGTCAATGCGCTGGCGGAAGCGCTGGCCATCGGCCGCAGCGCCGGCGTCGACGGCGCGCTGCTGTTCGACGTGATGTCGAAGGGTTCGGCCGACAGCTTCGCGCTGCGCACGCCGGGGCAAAAGGCACTGGTGCCGGGCAAATTCCCGGAGAACACTTTCCCCACCACTTACGCCATCAAGGACATCAGCCTTGCTCTCGAACTCGCCCGGCAGGGCGACATCGATGCGGCGTCCGCGACGCTCACCGCCAACCTTCTGAAGAAGACTGCGGAAGCCGGTTACAGCCAGAACTATTATCCTGCGATGATTAATCTCATCGCGGCGGACGCGCGGTAACGCGATGGCGGGCGCGGCGCACCAGCGGATCATCGCGCGCGGCGCGGGACCGACCGCCGCGCTGCTCGATTTCGTGCATCGACTGCGCTGGCGTGATCTCGACGACGAGGTGCGGCACGAGGCCAAGCGGCATCTGCTCGATACGCTCGGCGTGATGATCGCCGGCGGCGCGGGCAATGTCGCGTCGAAAGCGGATGCGGTGTTGACCACGATCCGGCCCGCAGGTGGCGCGGTGCCGGTGCCGGGTCGTGCGCGGCGGGTCGATCGGCTCGACGCTGCATGGCTCGGCGGCACCGGCGCGCATGGCATCGAACTCGACGACGGTTATCGCGAAGGCTCGGTGCATCCCGGCGTCGCGGTGGTGCCGGCGCTGCTGTCCGCGGCTTATGGCGAAAAAGTTTCCGGCGAGCGGCTGCTGGAAGCGATGGTCACGGGCTATGAAGCCGTCACTGCGATCGCTCGCGCCGGCCATCCGATGGCGCGGCAGCGCGGCTTTCATCCCACCGGTATCGTTGGCTCGCTCGGCGCGGCGCTGGCCACGGC